>JAAYBK010000185.1 GCA_012718885.1 Ruminococcus sp.
CTTCCGGCTCAGAAAGGACATCTCGGAGAAGATAGGCCGTATGCCTATGAAATATTTCGAGAGCCGCACCTACGGTGAGGTGCTCTCACGTATCACCAACGATGTTGATACGATGGGTACTACTCTCAACCAGAGCATAACACAGATAATCACATCTGTTGCAACACTTATAGGAATACTTGTGATGATGCTCACGATATCACCGCTGATGACGCTGATCTCACTGGTTATGCTGCCCGTATCAGCATTCCTGCTCTCATTTGTTATAAAGAAGTCACAAAAGCACTTCCGTACTCAGCAGGAATACCTTGGTCACATAAACGGTCAGGTGGAGGAGAGCTACAGCGGCCACACTGTTATCCAGGCCTTCAACAAGGAAGGCGAAACCGTTGAGGAATTCTGCAAGACCAACGATGTGCTCTACAAGTCCTCATGGAAGTCACAGTTCCTTTCAGGAATAATGATGCCGATAATGATATTTGTCGGAAACCTCGGCTATGCCGGAGTTGCAATTTCAGGTGGTCTGCTGGCTATTAGGGGTGTTATCGGTATCGGTGATATACAGGCCTTCATCCAGTATGTCAAGCAGTTCACGCAGCCTATCTCCCAGACGGCACAGGTAATAAATCAAGTACAGTCAATGGCTGCCGCAGCTGAGAGAGTATTTGAATTCCTGGACGAAGAGGAGGAAGAGCAGGTACCTGCCGACGCAGTAAGCCTTACAGATGTAAGAGGTGACGTTACCTTCTCACACGTAAGCTTCGGATATGATCCTGAGAAGATAGTAATAGGCGATTTCAGCGCAGAGGTGAAGGCGGGACAGAAAATAGCAATAGTCGGTCCTACCGGCGCCGGAAAGACCACAATGGTCAAGCTGCTGATGAGGTTCTATGACGTGAACAGCGGAAGCATTTCCCTAGACGGTGTTGATATCAGAAAGCTGCCGAGGCGTGAGCTGAGAGAGAATTTCGGTATGGTGCTTCAGGATACCTGGCTGTTCAACGGTACTATCATGGAGAATATCCGCTACGGACGTCTTGACGCAACTGATGAGGAGGTAATTGCTGCGGCAAAGGCTGCTCATGCACATCACTTCATCAAGTCACTGCCAAACGGCTACAATATGGTCCTGAATGAGGACGCAAGCAATGTCTCACAGGGACAGAAGCAGCTCCTCACCATTGCAAGAGCTATCCTTGCGGATTCAAAGGTCATGATACTTGACGAGGCAACGTCCTCTGTTGATACACGTACAGAATCTCTGATACAGGATGCTATGGACAGACTTATGTCCGGAAGGACCAGCTTCGTTATCGCTCACAGACTGTCTACTATACGCAATGCGGATATGATACTCGTTATGCGTGACGGAGATATCGTGGAGCAGGGCAATCATGAGACCCTCCTTGCCAGGGACGGCTTCTACGCTCAGCTTTACAATTCACAGTTTGAAAGTGCATAAAATATAAGGACTGCTCCGGCAGTCCTTTTTGCTTGCATATGGATAACAGATGTGGTATAATAAGGTAAAAGCGGAGCTTTTTTCCGGGAAAGGACGGGTATCTGAGGACAGATGAAGAGCAAGAGCAATGATCCGACTTTGAAAAAGCGTATATTTGATATAATCCAGATCGGAAACAAGGATGATCTGCCAAGCAGATCCTTTGATTATTTTATAGTATCGGCCATAATTATAAATATACTTATCGCATTTCTCGATACCTTTGATGAGCTTTCGACTCTTTACAGCTTATTCGGTATCATTGAAGCAGCGACTATAATCATATTTATCATAGAATATCTTTTCAGGATATGGACATCAGACTGCCTTTATCCTGATGCCGGAAAGGGAAAAGCAGTGGTGAAGTTCCTGTTTTCCTTTGACGGCATAGTTGATCTGCTGACCATACTTCCGTTTTTCTTCCTGGACGGCTTCATCGTTTTCCGTATGCTGAGAGTCGTCAGGATATTCAGGCTGTTCAGGGTGAATGCACAGTACGATTCATTCAATATAATAACGAATGTACTGTATGAAAAGCGCAATCAGATAGCTTCATCGGTATTCATAATAATCACCCTGATGCTTGCTTCATCCATAGGGATATACGGCGCTGAGCATGAGGCGCAGCCCGATGTTTACAAGAATGCATTCTCCGGCATATGGTGGAGCGTATCGGCTCTGCTGACCGTGGGTTACGGAGACATCTATCCGGTAACTGTGGCCGGCAAGATAATGGGCATACTGACAGCATTCCTCGGCGTAGGAGTTGTGGCTATACCAACCGGTATCATCAGTGCCGGATTCGTTGAGCAGTATTCAAAGAAGAAGAATGCAGATGTGGTATTTGATGATGTAAAGGAGCTTGGCGAGATACTGGTAACTCAGAAAAGCGGACTTGCTGATAAGACGGTGAGCGATGTAGAGAGCGACCATGACGCAAAGGTGTATATGATAATCCGTGACGAACTCACAGTCATCGCCTCCGGAGATGTGGTGCTCAGAGAAGGAGACATCCTTGTTGTGCGGATGAACAAGCTGATAAAGAAATAAGATGTAAAAAAGCCATAAAGAAGCGGAACTTCTTTATGGCTTTTCGTTTTATAAGTATCATGCAGAGGACTCAAGAGCCTTTGTTATGGCGTGGAGAAGCACCTGTGCTGCATCCTCTGAGGTGGATTTTTCATAGATGACCAGGTTCGACTGCTGGATGAATTTATCAATCAGCGTGGCATTTTCCATAAACGGATCCATGTGCTTGAGGTTCGGATTGTTTTCCATTACAAGCGAAGCATCGTACTGGATCCCTGTGAGCATACCTGCCTCATCCAGATAGCTTCTTGCGGCTATACTTATTGGGATACCTTTTTCCACGCCCTGAAGCAGTGCCATTTCCTTGCTGTTGAGCATGAAGTTCATCAGCTTTGCAGCTTCTTCGGGATGTTCAGTATTCTTGCTTATTGCATAGAAGGAGGCGGGCTTTGCATACCAGCCCTCTCCGGACTGTACTTTGCCATTAGTTGGGTAGTCGACAGGTATCATCTCATAACCGTTATCAATAGCATTGCCGCAGTAGTTCACAGCGTCGCTGGCCCAGGCCACAGTTCCGGCGTAGGAACCGTTGACGATATTCAGCTTATCATAGTATTCCACCTGTGGGATGACCCTTTCATCCACAAGGGTGCGATAGAAGTCTATCATCATTTTCAGTTCGCTGTCTGTGAAGCCAAATGATCCATCCTCATTAAGGAAGGATCTGCCGCTCTGCTGCTCGGCATAGGATATGGTAAGAAGCCACAGTGACTTTGAATTGACTGAAAGGGGATATATCCTGTCATCCTTCATAGCCTTGGCGGCGGTGAAGAAATCATCCCATGTTTTCGGGATATCAAGTCCGTATTTATTGTATATGGTCTTGTTGATGTAGACTGTTTCGGCGTTCATAGCGATGGGGATACCGTTGAGCTTATCCCTTACTCTGCCGAATTTCAGGTATTCCGCCGGGATGGTGGAAAGGTCGATTATGTTATACAGCTCATCAAGATTGTAATATCCTTTTCCCTTTGGGGAATACTGAGGTATCCAGGAGGCGTTGATCTGCATGACATCCTCCTCGGTCTCGGAGATCATTCTTACACGGTTCCTTGCTTCATAGCCGGACCATTCTGAGTAGCTGCACTTGACCTTGATATCAGGATTCTGCTCCTGAAAAAGATCCATAGCTTTTATGGTATAGTCGTTCCTGACATCATTTCCCCACCAGGCAAGAGTAATGACGGTCTGCTGTTCCTTTGGAGTGACAGTTGCCTTGTTTGAGCAGCCGGAATTAGCTATACATGAGGCAGCGAGCAGGAAGGCTGTGATCTTCTTTATTACATTCATTTTTCTGCCTCCTCCTCACTCATGGAAGGATCATAGAAATTGTATGTATCCTTTCCGTTCTTCTTGGAATAGTAAAGGGCAGTGTCGGAGGCCTTATACAGCTCCTCAAAGGAATTGCCGTTACCGGGGAACATAGCCACGCCGATACTTCCGGATACCTTATATTTGCCGTCCTTTCCGGTGTAATTATTTCTGAAGGCCGCACAAATGGCTTCACACTTTGCAGTTATGAATTCTCTGCGGTCAGTATCCTTGGGGAAGTTGTGAACGAATACGCAGAATTCGTCTCCGCCGATACGGCCGATGAAGTCCTCGGGAGAGAAAACTCCACGGAGGATACTTCCTATCTTAGCAAGTACCTGATCCCCTACAGCATGGCCGAGAGTATCGTTGACGCCCTTGAAGTTATCCAGATCCACCAGCACCATAGCCAGCACTTCTTCAGGAGATGCGTTTTCAAGGCGATGGGCAGTATAGTCCTCGAATGCCTTCTTATTGAGGATACCGGTGAGCTGGTCCATCTGTGACTTGAGATCCAGATAGGAGAAGGAACGCTTTACAGGTTCAGTGAGCCTGATGGAAAGTTCGATACCGATAAGTATTGCCAGGAGGGAGGCGAGACCTGCTATCATATATATATAATAGCGCATCTCGTTTTTCTCCTTGAGAATGATCTGCGTTGGAATGGAGCAGATAACGAACCAGCCCTCTTCACAGGAGTTGACAGTAATAAGGTACTGATTGTCCATAAATGTGGCGGAAGACTTGTATGTTATGCGGGCTCTTATGTCGTATGGAAGACTATTGCCGACTTCATCTTTAGCGGAAGAGTAGATTATATTGTAGCTATTGTCGGTGAGCCGGACATCCATGTCATCCAGAGTTTCAGGGTTATCAAAAACACTCTCCAATTCAGAGGCGTAGAACGAAAGTATGAGAAGAGAGTTGTCGTTAAGTCTCTTCACGTAGTATATACGCTTGAAATCATTGTTATATCCGGTGAACCAGCCGTCACTTGTACGTTTTTTAGTGATCCTGGATTCCATATCGTGGAAGAGGTTCTCTCCGAACAGGTATGAAGTGCCATTGGAGATCTTTCCTACGGTATGATTATTGCGGTAAACGATGCCGTAATCAACAAAATTCTCCATAATGCATAGGCTGTAAAGCTTATCGGAAATATTCTTTTCAGTGGAGAGAGATTCAAATTCATCATTAGAGGGATCGGTAGCGTCATATGTATAGATCTCGTCATAAGCGAAAACAAGTGTGCCGACAGTTTCCATACGCTGGAGGTAGCTGTCCATGTTGAGCTTCATCTGAAGATTGAGAGAGGAAGCCATGGAGGTAACCTTATTTTTCAGAACGGAGTCGGTCTTGTGAACTGAAAGAAGTGAAACGATGCTTATAGCGAAAACTATGATAAGAGCATATCCGATTATCATAAGTATTTTAAGTCGGGTGATATTTTTCAGCTCCGACGTAGAAGGATCATTTTTAGACATGATAAACTCCTTAATAATTGAGTATACATATTATATCTATTATATCACTGTTCGATGTTAAAATCAATATGCAAAAAGATAAAATGAGGGAAAAACCTTTGTAAGGAATGCCTATTTTAACGGACAAACTTTGGACTAAATTTGACTTGACATATTGAAGAAATGATGATATAATATATTTACTGTCGAACAGGAAATGATCGAGAGGCTGAAAAAACTAAAAAAAGTTTGAAAAAAGCACTTGACAAACCGAAGAGACAGTGATATAATATTAAAGCTGCTTCGAAAGGGGCGGCGGTCACAAAAAAAGATTTTGAAAAAACTTGAAAAAAGTACTTGACAAAATC
>JAAYBK010000186.1 GCA_012718885.1 Ruminococcus sp.
CGAAGAGGACGGGTCTGCCCTGCTTGATGATGCCTGCCTTATGGGACGCTATCTCGGCCGTAGTATTTCCGAGAAATCCCATATGATCACGCTGAACATTGGTTATGACGGACAGCAGCGGTGAAGCAATAACGTTAGTCGAATCCAGGTCTCCGCCCATGCCGCATTCCACAAGTGCGATATTGCAGTTTTTCCTGCGGAACAATTCAAAGGCGGCGGCGGTGAGGACTTCAAATTCGGTAGGCTTTTCCGGAAGGCTTTTCCAGACCGGAGCAATATCGCAGAGAACACCGCAAAGCTCCTCGTATGGTGTCTCCTCGCCGTTTATGCGGAACTGATCCGTGACAGAGGTTATGGCCGGGGAAGAGAAACTGCCCACGGTATAGCCTGCCTTGCAGAGTACTGAGCCCAGCATGGCGCTGAAGCTGCCCTTGCCGTTGGTGCCGGAGATATGGACTGTTCTGAGCTTATCCTGGGGATCGTCCATTTCCTTAAGAAGAGCTTTTATGCGTTCAAGGCCGAGGGTGCTGCCCTGAGCCTTAGCTTTTTCCAGCAGCTCCTCAGCGGTGTTTACAGTTTTCACTTGCCACACATCCTTTCAAGCTGAGCTGAGAAGGCTTTATCCTTCAGCAGGAGCGTGATGATATATGTTTCCAGAAGGCCGATTCCTGCATAAAGGGGAACACGGAAAAGCAGAGTCTGGAACGGGGTGTGGAAATAGAGGAATATACCGATGGATTTTATCAGAATAGAACCGATGATGTGACCTGACATGACTGCGCATAGAGTGCTGCGGAATGAGTATCTGTTACTGAGGTACATAGATACCAGACCGGAGAAAAGACCTATTGAAGCTGCTCCGAGAGTGATGACAGGATTGATGGAATAGCCCACGATGAGGCAGCCTATAACATCTGCACCGATACCTACAGCGGCTCCCACAAGAGGTCCGAAGAATATACCTGCCATAAGAATGGGAAGGTTCTCGAAGCTGATGCGGATGCTGGTACCGATATTGATCGCAAGCATTTTTCCGAGAACGATGCTCATAGCGACAAAGAGCGCAGCTATGACCATAATGCGGATGCTGCCGAAAAGTCTGATATTGGTAGCGGCGGATGAGTTCTTTCTGTTGTTTGCAGTCATAAAAAATACCTCCTTTTCCTCACTCATACGACAAGAAAAGAAGGCATATATCTTTTTCAGTTGTCCTATGAAGCGGGATGCAGAATATGAACCGCAAGTCCTTGGACTTTTCGTTCAGCCGGCAACTCCCCGTCCGGCCAACACTTGACGAACATATTCTTACTCTTCAGTGAAATAGTCGGTACATCGTACCGCCAAGGGTATTATACAACAAAGGATATCGGATGTCAATAGTTTTTTGAAAAAATTATTGTGGCGGGATATTTTCAGGGACGTATTCCAGTATATCTCCCGGCTGACAGTTAAGGACGCTGCATATTGCTTCAAGAGTAGAGAAGCGGATAGCGCTGACCTTTCCGGTCTTAAGCTTTGAGAGATTGACGTTGCTGACGCCCACACGCTCACTGAGCTCATTGAGGCTCATTTTTCTGTCCGCCATAACACGGTCGAGTCTTAATATTATTGCCATTTTTACACCTCATACTGTCTTGTCATTTATTGGATGGATAATTGCCGGCCAGTGCTCCGACGATACCGAGAACAGTAATTATCGGAAAAACAATGGATAGATGCATATGCGGCGCTGCTGCGATAGTATATCTGCCGCAGAATATATCCATAAGAACGCCGGGCAGCTCCGGGAAGTATTTTCGGATGATCTCGGTACATTCTATTATATTGCTGAGGACGTATACCGGGGAGAAAAGTGCTATCAGTATATAAACTGCCAGCTTATTTTCCTTTTTTTCGCTGGGGTCAGAAGGACGTTTCATGGTACAGTCCTCCTTACAGTGTCTCGTCGGATTCCTGCTGAAGCATTACTCCGTAATTGAATGCTTCTGCAATGCAGAAAATTATAACGGCCGGGATCAGCATAGATATCTCAATGAATGAGTTGTTGATCGTGGAATGCTTTCCGCAGAATATTGTGAGCAGTATATTTGGAAGGAATGAACCGATGAAAAGGAGAAACGAGATGTTTTTCAGTCCGTTCACAGATGTATCCGAAAATGGAGTGCCGGTATTGGATATCTTCCTGAAGATAAGTGAGGCAATAAAAGCACAGGCAGCAAATACAAGGCCGGTACCGAGGAGACTTGCGATCTCCTCCTTTTTCTCTGAAAAAGTTGAATGGTACAGGGAATCGCCGAGGCCGAGAGCCGCTCCTGCAAGGCATAGAAGGCCGAGGATCGCCATAAGGACAGACATAGCAGTGCTGTTTTCTTTTATCTTTGATATAGCAGTATTTTTTTTCATAGCTGATGTCTCCTTATAATGTCTCGTCAGATTCCTTCTGGAGCTTAGCGCCGTACTTGAATATCTGGATAAAGAGGAGGACGATGAGTATTGTAAGCGCTGTTCCTATACCGGAGAGACCGTTGATGATAACGAAGAATACAGCCAGGGGAATAAGCGATTTGCCGAAATTAGCCATAGCCTTGACGACATTTTCCTCAAACGGAGAATCACATACTGAAAGTGCCTTAGCCAGCTTTTGACCGAAGATGAGAGCCACGAGGATAACTGCACAGAATACTGCAATTCCGAATAAGCAGAGCAATGCCAGAGGCTTGATATCGCCGTATTTTATTTCCTTAATATTGGCATCCATATTGTAAACAGTGCCATCGTCAGTTTCATCGCCCTCAGTTACAGAGATGCTGATGTCGGTACCGAATGGGTGGAAAGTTTCCGAGCCTTTGTCAACACTTACCATGGACTTAGGAAGCTTGTCATAATCGATGATGATATCTGCTTTTGAAGTGCCTTTGAAGGTGATGGAATCTCCGGGGATGGCAGCGGCGACAATTCCGCCGAAAAGGAAGCAGACTATTCCTACGATAGCGAATACTTTGAAGATGATGATGATGATACGGCTTACCTTGCCGAGGTCGTTGATATTTCTTATTGTCTGATCTTTCATGGTTAAGACTCCTTTATATTTTTTGTTGAGGAACTTTCCGTTCCCCTTCTGTGATCTTAGTATATCACAGGTATTAGCGTTTGTCAATCAATATTTAATGTTTATCGTTGAATTTTACATTTCTTACATATAATTCGATGGTATAAACTGCTCGGTTTGTGCAATATATACGATAATTATTTATCGTTTAACGATAAATAATTAATGCGAAAGTGACGGGAAAACAAAAAAGGGACTGCAAAAGCAGTCCCCTGGATGATATATGAATTACTTTACAACACACTTCTTGAAAGCCTTCTTGCCCTTGCGGACGATAGTTTCACCTTCAAGCTTGATCTGTGCCTTAGGATCAGTCATCTTCTCATCATTTACGGTTATACCGCCCTGCTGAACGAGACGGCGTGCCTCGGATACAGAGGGAGCAAGTCCGGACTTCACAAGGAGATTGAGCAGGCCGATAGTGCCGTCTGTAAGGTCGGCGGAGTCTATCTCAGCAACAGGCATATTTGCATCATTGCCGCTGCCTCCGAAGAGAGCCTTTGCAGCAGCTTTAGCCTTTTCAGCCTCTTCCTCGCCGTGAACGAGCTTTGTGAGCTCATAAGCAAGAAGCTCCTTTGCAGCGTTGAACTGAGCGCCTTCCATAGTCTTTTCCATTTCCTCTATCTGCTCAACAGGTACGAATGTGAGCATCTTCAGGCACTTGATAACGTCAGCGTCTGCAACGTTTCTCCAGTACTGGAAGAACTCATAAGGAGTTGTCTTCTCAGGATCGAGCCATACAGCGCCCTTCTCAGTCTTGCCCATTTTCTTGCCCTCGGAGTTGAGGAGGAGAGTGATAGTCATAGCGTAAGCGTCCTTGCCCAGCTTGCGGCGGATGAGCTCTGTACCGCCGAGCATATTTGCCCACTGGTCATCGCCGCCGAACTGCATATTGCAGCCGTACTTCTGGAA
>JAAYBK010000187.1 GCA_012718885.1 Ruminococcus sp.
AATATATGGTATAATAGTATCTGGATTTTTGCAGGAGCATCCAGCTCCGAAAAGACGACCGCCGTTCATACGGCAAAAGGATAGATAGTAAATGAAGATTATCAGCTTCGCAGTCCCCTGCTACAACTCGCAGGACTACATGAAAAGATGCATCGAATCCCTCCTCCCCGGCGGAGAGGATGTAGAGATAATAATCGTGGATGACGGTTCCTCCGACGGAACCTACGCCATAGCTGAGGAGTACAAAGAAAAGTATCCCAGCATCGTCCGGGTGATCCACAAACCCAACGGCGGACACGGCTCTGCCGTCAACGCAGGCCTTGAGGCCGCTGAAGGACTTTATTTCAAGGTCGTTGACAGCGATGACCGACTGGAAAAAGCTGCTTACTTAAAGATCCTCGGCCTGCTGAAAAAATATGCCGGAAGAAAGCCTGCTCTCGATCTTATGATAAGCAATTTCTTCTACGACAACAAGGACGAGAATAAAAAGACCACCATGAGGTACCGCACATTCCTACCTAAGCACCGCATTTTCGGCTGGAAGGATATGAGGCGGCCGGTAAAGGGCAGCTACATTCTCATGCATTCGGTGATATTCCGTACCGCATTGCTGAAGAAATGCGGCCTGAAGCTCCCGGAGAACACCTTCTACGTGGATAACCTCTTCGTATTCAAGCCTCTGCCCTATGTTCGCACTATGTACTACCTTGACATGGACTTCTACGACTACATCATAGGCCGCGCAGATCAGTCAGTCCGTGAGGATGTGATGATATCACGCATCGACCAGCAGATCAGAGTCAATAAGGAAATGTACAGGTACTACTCCGAAAACTTCGAGCGTATAACTAAAAATAAACGCATGGGCAGATATATGCTCAATTACCTTGAGATAATAACCGCTGTTTCCTCAATAATGCTCATACGCTCCGGAACTCCTGAGCATATCGCAAAGAAGGATGAGCTCTGGGCTTACATGAAGGAACGGGATATCCGCATATACCGCAAGCTCAGGATCGCTATCCTGGGCATAGGCCTGAACCTCCCCGGAAAATGGGGCAGAAAGATCGCATCAGGCGTATACGGCGTTTTCAGAAGCATTTGGAAGTTCAACTGACGATAGGAGATGCATATGAAGAAAAAATTCCTCATTCACAAATTAGTTCTCGCCCTGCCGATACTCATATTCATGGCAGTATATATGGCATGGTTCGGAGCAGTCGAAAAGGCGGATTTGGCCGGCTGCACTGAGATACATACTTTCCTCGATGACAAGATCCCCTTCTGCGAGTATTTCATAATCCCCTACCTGCTATGGTTCGGGTATGTGGCAGTAGGAGTCGTATACCAGCTCTTTGCTGATGAAAAGACCTTCAAGGAGCTCTGCGGAGTGCTCATGTCGGGAATGTTCGTATTCCTGATAGTATCCACAATGTTCCCGAATATTCTCTTCCTCAGACCGGAGGAGATGCCGAGAGACAATGTGTTCTGCCATATGGTAGAGGGGCTCTACAAGACCGATACCCCCACAAATGTTATGCCCAGCATCCACGTTTTCAACACCCTTGCGGTGCTGTTCTCGGTATTCCGCTCACAGGGCAGGATCGCCGGTAACTTCTGGGTAAGAACAGGCTGCGTGATACTTTCAGTATCCATAATCCTTGCAACAATGTTCCTCAAGCAGCACTCTGTACTTGATGTGACAGGTGCGATAATCATGTTCACAGTTTTCCAGACTGTATTCGCTAAGATATTCGAGCCGGACAGCAACAGCAGAAAGGCTCTTGCAACTGCATAAACCGGAAAAAAGCCATAAAGAAGTTTCATCTTCTTTATGGCTTTTTTCAATAGTAGAGTATAGGAGATAAATAAATTTATGGTATTGTCTTAAATACTTCAGGTAAGCGGACGTTCGTTTTGCTTCTCAATGATCTTCTCTCTGAGAAGTGTGAGATCAAAACCGTTTATGGAGTTGTCCTTATCCATATCAGCAAAGAATTCCTGTGTGCCGGTAAGCTTGGAACCATTTCCGATGATAAACTGTCTCTCAAACACCAGGTCTGCGATATTTACCTTACCGTCAAGATTTATGTCGCCTGCCGCTGTATCATAGTCGATATTCTGGAAGAGGAGGCGTTCAACCGCCGGGTAGAATTTTCCGCCGCTTATCTCAAACACATCTGCACCTGCCAACGAATAGCCGTTTTCATAAATCTCTATCTCAGCAAAGCCAGAATCAGCTGTAGGGGTCATAATGTAATAGTTATAGATATCCGAGGTAAAGACATAATTTTTCATATATTCATCTTCCATCCAGTAGCACATACTTGAACCGGTAAACATATCCGATATCTCAGCGTTTCCTGTAACTACAGGCTTGTTCCGGAAGTTTTCTTCAAATGAATACATCATGATATACTTCGAGTCAGTCAGCTTTGTCTTTTTGCTGTCAGCACGATGAAGAGTGCTGAAAAAGTCCTCAGTTTCAAGAGAAGTGCGGACAAGCATATAGTACATCTTATCAAGAAGGAAATCAGTGTCGTGGAAGGAGAACTTGTAATAATTCCAAATTGAACCGTCACCGGCCATACCATAGATAGTGTTGAGATCCTCATCGCTCCTGCCGCTGTAATCATCGATATGCTTTACTGAGATGCCGCCCTTCTTGCTGTACTGAACAGCAAAATCTCTTCTTTCAGGGTAGTAATATGTGAAGTTCCTATCCACACTTATGCATTCATGCTCAGGAGTATCTGCAACGACATTTATCGTACAATCTACATCCTCATGATTCATATGCATAGCAGACACAACATAGTTATCAGCATCGCCGTTCGGGAATACGCTGGGGGCAAAAACAAATCCGTAAGGGCAGCTTCTGTAGGTGTAGCGATTGCTGCCGTTTACTACAATATCCTCTTCATATTTGCCAATTTTCTCATCAGGCTCAATGAAGAATACGCTGTGCTCCATTTTGTTTATCCTGTATCCATCCGGATAGGAGAAGAGCATGGACTTGTACTGTCTCTGATCCTTGGGGTATTTTACCAGCTCACCGGGAGTTGCACGTTTAATGAGTTCCCTTCCGCCGTCCTTAAGATTATCCTTGCCTCTTATAGCATAATCATCACCGACTGTAAGCTCAAACTGAGTATCCGGCTTTTCTGCGCCGTCCACAAGCAGATCCATTGTAACATCTCCGGGGCGTATTCCTGAAATGCAGCAATATGATATGCGGAAAGGATCATTGTCATCGCCGGAGCTTGTAACAATACCCTTGCAGTCGATCTTGATATCGCCAGTGTTACCGGAGATCTCAGCCTTGCTGAAATCCATATCGTGAACGATCACATGATCCGAGCCTGTTGGCACCCGTGTTGTTGCAAGCAGGAGAGCCTTTTCGCCGTATGTAAGGCATATCTCATCATCATAACCTGCAAAGCTTGAAAGGATATACTGAAGCTGCTCATAGTCGTTGAAATCCACAACATCCAGATAATTATACGGGGCATCGGTCTGTGGATATTTCCTGCTTGTAAACCTGAGGCGGAGATCGTCATCAGCGTGAAGATCCACATGATCTACTTCCTTGCCGAATTCATAATCAACGAAAAGATCACCTGATGATGTGGGAGTGAGTATCATAGTATGATACTTCACCAGGCGGTCATCATAAACACAGTCATACAGGCCTGTTAATAAAAACTCACGAGTAGACAGACGCACAGCGTCTGTATAGCCTTCCTCCTTCTTATAATCAGCAGTTCCGCCGATAGTGAAGGGAATGGTGGCTATATCTATAGGATCATACATATCATCACCCTCCATCTCTTCGATAAGGAGAGCCTTATTGCCGGATATCATGCAGTTTCCGAAGTTGTTCTGAAGGCGCAGGACAGTTGCAAAATCATCAAGATCTGTCAGATGATCTATATCATAAGCGATCGTACCATCATCGTTGACAACAAGATAATAATCATTATCACCGGTTTGGCAGTATCTGAATTTGACCTTTATATCTCCGGCAGACTTGGCCTTTATAAGCGTACAGTGCCACCTTACAGGCGGACTTTCATAGCCATCCGGCACAGGCTCAAGATCCACATTTTCAAGAGTGTAATAGTGATCCTGAGTGGAATAAAGCGAGAAGATATCCTGTGTGGTTATCTCAGCGCTTCCGCCATAGTAATACTCTCCCGGATCAGGATCAACGATAATCTCGTTGCTGCCTACTGGCTCCGTTATAAGATTTGTGATAAGGCACTCATCCCCGAAGAAGATAATACTTCCGTAACTTCTCTGAAGACGGTATACAGTATCAAAATCCGTCAGATCATAGTCGGCAAAGCTTTTCTGCTTCGGCGCACTCTGGAGCACTGTCTCAGTGACTGAATACTGTTCATCAGCAAAGACTGTTCCGGAAGGAACTGCTGATGCCATTGAGGCCACTGCGGTAATGATCGCTGCTGTTTTTTTGATTAATCCCATAATAAACTCTCCTCTCATGCAATATGATAACGGACTCTTGCAAAGTCCTATTTATAGGTGGCGATAGCGTCTGTTATCTTCCTGTAGGTGGTGCTGAAGCTCTCATCCGCCCAGCATCTGTATCTGCCGGAACCATCTGTATCCTGGTAAACGCTTTCGCCGTCATCGGTACAAAGTCTGAATATATCCCCGTCATTCTCAAGGAAGAATACATACTCATTATATCGGCTTGGATTGAACTGATGCCTCCTGTAGTCCACAACGTAATAATCCCTGTACTCATACGGATAGCCGTTCTGTTTTGCCGGAGCATAATCCTTGACAGGCATATAGCCGCCGCTGCTCCTTACAGAGATGATATCTCCGTCGCTAAGGCTGCCATAGAGTGACTGCGACACCCTGATATTTGTCTGAGTCACAGGATAGCCGTTTTCAGAGGTGAAGATTATCTCCTCCACTTCTCCGATTATCACCTGATTCGAGCTCCTTACAAGCTCAGTTACAGGTTTTACAGGAATGGCTGAATCAGTAGGCCTGTCAGGAGTAGGACCGTCAGGCTGCGGATCACTGTTGCTGCCGACAGCCATGATTTCATTCACGCCAACTACCTTGCCATTTACGTTATATACAACCCCTGGTCTGACGGTGCGGTCATCTCCGCCGCCTTTCTCTATAGGATCCGTAACAGAAGGTACTGGTCCTTCGTCCTTCGGAGAAGTTGTCGCGAGCACCACCGGATATGTTCCCGGAGTAGTTGTGACCAATGGAACTGAAGTGCGCTTTGTAGTAGTCTGTACTGCGGGAGGTTTTACGGCGGTAGTAGTAGTACGGTTATGATGACCTCCTGTGGCAGTGGTAGTGCGCTTTGAAGGCGGTCTTACTGCGGTAGTTGTGGTACGTCCATTGCCGGGCTTGACAGCAGTTGTACGCTTTGTTCCGTTGCCTGCGGCAGTGGTAACATTTACCTGTCCATCATCGCCGGACGCAGTAGTTGTGACTGTATCATTATCTTCCGGCTCGGCAGCAGTGGTCGTAACGATATCCACAACTGTCTGCTCTCCGGAAGTAGTCACTATGATCTCATGGCCGTATCCGTCAGTTGCAGGCTCTGCGGAGGCCGTTGTCTCCGTAACACCCGGCTGATCGTTCTTATCAAATTTATCCGTTTTTGCCCAGTTCTTAAAGCCGCCCCATAAGCCGATAACGGCAACGGCAGCCAGGGCTATAGAACCATAGCGCAGAGCAGCAGGTATCCTGTGGAAAAGAAGGATACTGCGGTCATCTTCTTTTTTCTCTGCAAATTCAGGTCTTTCAAAGAAAGCATCGGCTCCCAGCGGCTCCGGGATGCCAAAGGCGTTTTTCAGCGCTTCTTTTTCCTTGCGTTTCATACCGCATCCTCCTTTCCAAGCTTACTGCGAAGAGACGCAAGTATTTTCCTGAGTCTTCTGTCAATAGCGAATCTGGAGATCCCCAGAAGCTGGGAAATAACTCCAAGGGGTTCTTCATTGACATATCTCAGCAATACAAGCTCTCTGTCCTCAGGCGACAGACTTTCGAGGGCCTGATGAAGGGAGATGTCCTCTATAAGTCTTTCACCGTCGGCTGTGTCATCCGGAATATCCTCCGGCAGCTCATCATGGGTCTGTTTACGGAAATGATCTTTGCAGAGATTTCCGGCTATGGTATACAATATCCGGATATCCTGATCCAAACTCTGGTACTGCGGGTGTTCAAGGAACCGAAGGAAGGCCTCCTGTGTGATATCCTCCGCAGTTGCACGGTCGTTCACACGAAGATAGCAGTACCGGTAGATCTTGCTGTATTTTTCTTTTAAGTCAATTGACACGTTTTTCCTCCCCTCATAAACAATAACGAATTAGACCGCCGGAATGTGCGGTCTTACAGTGTAAATTATTTATGAACAAATTAAAAAATAAATGTGCGTCAGACAAGCAAAAATGCCTTCTGAAATAACGATAATCGCAATAATATACTACAATTATACATTTTTTCAGAAGGCCTGTCAATATTATACAATGCCCAGATTCTCACGGAGTACGGCTCTTGCTTTCTTCCTGTCCAGGACTCCGAAGGCGAACACCACCACCATGAGTATCATCGTCAGGATAAGACCCACTCCCGGACTTATCTTCGTTGAATGGTTCAGCGTCTCATCACTTCCGATGGACTTTATAATGATGAAGAACAATCCGTACACCACAAGCGTTCCCAGTGCAAGGGTGCCGTAGCCTCTTCTAAGCAGCAGAGCTGCTATCATAAAGACAAAGCCCAGCGAAAGTATCAGGAGCGTTACCAGCGCCCCTACCATACCATCCTCGTCGGACGAAACAGAACTGTCGGCATTTTTTAGGAAATCCTTTGCCTCTACCATATACTCATATCCGGAGTATTTCTCGCTTTCAGAAACATGAAAAAGATCCAGAGAGCCGCTTATGAACGGCATAAAGAAGCATACTATCGCAAAGGTAAGGAGTATCCTTGTTACCCAGAAGAATATATTCCTTGGTGGGCGTTTCACGGCCTGTTTATAATGCTGTTCAAGCGCGGCATAGTCAAGGCGTGAGGTTGGTGTATCCACTGGCGGACCCGACAGCGGATTATACTCCGGCTTATCCGGCGATGTACTATTGATATACTGCTGCTCACCACAGACGGGACACTTTTCAGACCCGTCAGGGATCTCCTTCAGACATTTCTGACATAACATACAAAACACCTCCTTAACCATTATTATATGTGATACTGATCCCACCGGTCAGACCTGGACATGATGCAGCCTGCTGCATTTCAAGATCAATATCGTCCTATCAATTTGTTGTAATTTTATTATACAACCTTTGAAAACATTTGTCAATAATCAACCAATAAAGTTTACTAAATCTTTTCATTTCTTCTGAACTGACCGGGCGTTACTCCATAATGTCTCCGGAAGACCTTGCCGAAATAGCTTATATGGTTGAAGCCGCTGGCAAAGCACACCTCCGTCACCTGCATATCCGTGCTTATGAGCAGCTCTGCCGCCTTCTTCAGACGATACTCGTTCAGGTAGGTCATGGGCTGGCTGCTGATGAGTCTACGGAAGCAGCGGAAGCACTCGCTGAGACTGATATTTGCAGAACGTGCGATGTCCGCCACCGTCAGCTCATTCCGGTAGTTCTCGTGAATGAAGGTCAGCATATCCTTCAGCCGCTTCTCCGGAAGACCGCCCGGTTCAGCAGGAACACAGCCCGTCAGTTCCGAGCGGAAATCAAGTATGAACCTGTACCACAGCTCCGAAATGATGTTACGGCAGCGGAACTCGTATCCCCACTCCTTGCTGTTTGAGAGCCGGAATATCTCCTTCACCGCCGCAAGTATCTCACTTTGCAGCTCTGAGCCGCCGGACAGTTTCTTCCCACGCACGGAGCTGTCTGCGAGGACAGGCGCTATGTACTTCTCATATATCAGGTCAGAGCCGCAGTCTCCGATGAACTCAGGCATGAAGCACACCGTTACCATATGCGGCCATGTGCCTCCTGCCGGGCGCTCCATGTGCATGGTACTGGCGTTTACAAAAAAGCCCTCGCCTTCTCCGGCCTCGAAAACATCCTCCCCGATGTGGCACTCCACCCTGCCTGAGAAGACAGCAGCAAACTCCACCTCCGGATGCCAGTGCCAGTCTATGATATTATCCGTGTACCATGAGAAATCATTCTCGTACACTCTCATCGGGAAGCGCGGAACGCCGTGGATGACCGGTTCACGGTATTTTACAGGGTTGGAGGAAAGCTCCTCCGGCAGCAGTTTTCTCTTCATTTCCCTCTCCTTTTTGGCAGTATCGTTATATTTTTAGCACAAATTTTGATAGAATAATGCCAGTTTATGTGTTATCATTATATCACAGCAAAAACGATACGTCAACTGTTACGGATCAACGATATATGGGAGAAAAACAAAGGAGAGTGGGAACATGAAAGTCTCAGACGGATACTGGCTCAGCGCCCCCGGCTACAACATACATTACGGAACGCAGATCTACGATATCGAAGCAGATGAAACGTCCATAACTGTCTACGTGACCGATAAATGGATAGTTGACCGTGGCTTTACCCTCGGCGGTCCTATGCTGACGATACGCTTCACCTCCACACTTGAAAACTGCATAAAGGTCACTGTCAGCCATTTTTCCGGCACACTAAAAAAAGGTCCGGAGTTCACAAAATACGAGGACAGTTCCTTCCGCCCTACAGTGATACAGGACTGTGACGGCCGCTGGATGCTGAACTCCGGAAAGACCTCCGTAAAGATAAACCACATGAAAAACAGCTGGGAGGCCGTATACCGCTACAACGGCAGTCTCCTCACAAAGAACGGCTACCATACGACCTCCATAATCGAGGAGGAAAACTGGCACGCCGAAAAACGCCGCCAATATCAGTCCGACAAGCGTTTCTATGCCTCTCACGATAACGGCAGCAATACCTATATCCGTGAAATGCTGAGTCTCTCCCCCGGTGAATACATCTACGGCATGGGCGAAAAGTTCACAGCCTTTCTCAAGAACGGCCAGTCCGCTGAGATATGGAACAATGACGGCGGCACCTGCACCGGCCAGAGCTACAAATCCGTCCCATTCTTTGTCTCTTCCCGCAATTACGGAATATTCGTGGATGAGCCAGGCAATGTGACCTTTGATATCGCCAGCGAGACCGTTTCAAAGTCTGCCTTCACAGTTCAGGGCGAGGAGTTGACCTACTATTTCTTCGGCGGAAGCTCTGTAGCAGATGTACTCAGCCGCTACACCTCCCTCACCGGAAGGCCTGCCCTGCCGCCGGCATATTCCTTCGGGCTTTGGCTCTCAACCTCATTCATCACCAGCTATGACGAGGAGACTGTTACCTCATTCATAGATGAAATGGAGCGCCGTGACATCCCCCTTGACGTTTTCCACTTTGACTGCTTCTGGATGAAGGAGTACCAGTGGTGCAGCTTTGAGTGGGACAGGGCTCTTTTCCCGGATCCGGAGGGAATGATCGCCCGCATAAAGGCAAGAGGCATAAAGGTCTGCGTATGGGTAAACCCCTATATCGGCCAGAAAGCACCAGTATTCAACGAGCTGCTTGAAAAGGGATACTTCCTGAAAAACAAGGACGGCTCAGTGTTCCAGTGTGATATGTGGCAGTCAGGAATGGCAATTATCGACTTCACCAACCCGGAGGCTGCACAGTGGTACGCCGCCCGGATAAAGGCTCTGGCAGCAATGGGCGTGGACGCTGTAAAGACTGATTTTGGCGAGCGCATCCCTACCGATGTGGTCTACCACGACGGCTCTAATCCATTCCGTATGCACAATTACTATTCATATATATACAACAGGACTGTGTTTGAAGCTCTGAAAGAGATCAGAGGCGAGGGCAATGTCTGTCTCTTCGCACGCTCTGCCACTGCCGGCTGCCAGCAGTTCCCGGTACACTGGGGCGGAGACTGCTTCTCCAACTACGATTCCATGTGGGAGACTCTCAGGGGCGGCCTGTCGCTGTGTCTCTCCGGCTTCGGCTTCTTCTCCCACGATATATCCGGATTCGAGGCCACCGGCACACCGGACCTGTACAAGCGTTGGACAGCCTTCGGACTTATGTCCACCCACTCCCGCTACCACGGCAGCAGTTCCTACCGTGTTCCCTGGAATTTTGACGAGGAGAGCTGCGATGTGGCAAGGCACTTCGTCCGCCTGAAGGGCAGGCTCATGCCATACCTCTTCAGTAATGCTGTGGTCACTCACAATACCGGAGTTCCTATGATGCGGGCAATGGCAGTGGATTTCGGCTATGACCGCTCTGCGCTCACCATTGACAGCCAGTATATGCTGGGCGAAAACCTCCTTGTGGCACCGGTATTCAACGAGGAAGGCCAGTGCAGCTTCTACCTTCCCACAGGAGGCACATGGACTGATATACAGACCGGCGAGGAGCTTCCCGGCGGAAGCTGGTATACCAGAAGCTATGATTATTTCGGTCTGCCCCTGTACGCAAGGCCGGATTCCATTATCGTATACGGAGATTTCAAAGGCCATGCCGAGTACGACTATGCAGATAATATGCATATAGTCATATATGGCCTTGCCGACGGCCATACAGCCTCGGCAGCAATTTACGATACGAACGCAAAGCCCGCCGCAGAAATAATTGCAGTACGCAGCGGCAATATGATAACACTGAAAGTCACCGGCACAAATAAGCCTTTCACCGCTGAAAGTGCTCAGGGACTGGAAATTGACATCAAATAAAACGACATCAAAGATCAGCATACATATTTCCGAAAAGCAACAAATAGCAATATCATTTCAATACAGCAATTTTATACTGGACTTTTTCTCTTTTTTGTGATATAATATTAATCGGATGTATAACCGCAGGTCAATATTGAAGGGAGAATTGCTATGAACGGAAAGCTTATAGTCATCGAAGGCCTCGACGGAAGTGGCAAAAACACTCAAGCGGAGAAACTCTTCACCTACCTGAAGGATGCAGGTAAAAATGTGCGGAAGGTATCCTTCCCAAACTACAGCAGCCAGTCTTCGGCACTTGTTAATATGTACCTTGCAGGAGAATTCGGCTCAACCGCAGATTCGGTCAACCCATATGCAGCATCAAGCTTCTATGCTGTCGACCGCTACGCCAGCTACAAGACAACATGGGGCGATTTCTACAACGAAGGCGGCATAATCATTGCCGACCGCTACACAACATCAAATGCAATACATCAATGCTCCAAGCTGCCAAAAAGGAAGTGGAGCAGCTTCCTCGAATGGCTTTTTGAATATGAATACAAATATATGGGTATTCCGGAACCCGACTGTGTGATCTACCTCAAAGTCTCTCCGGAAGTCAGCCAGAAGCTTCTGGCCAAAAGGTACAGCAACGACGAAAACAAAAAGGACATCCATGAGCGCGACCTTGATTACCTCCACCGTTCGTCAAATGCAGCAGATTATTGTGCCGATCGTCTTGGCTGGAACGTTGTTGAGTGTTCGGCTGACGGCGAAATGCGTTCTGTTGAAGACATTTTTGCGGATATTGCAGCTATTATCAGCTGATTTATTATACTGATAGTAACTATTGATATCAAGAATACCGCTTGTTTATCGTTAAATAGAAAAAGTAAACAAAAGTGTAAATATCACTTGATTTTTGATATGTTTTGTGCTAAAATAAAAAATGTAGCTATTACAGTGAGGATAAATGCACAAAAAGTTTTCTAAACGTCAAAAATATGTTGTCAAATTTATCGAAATGTAAATGCTGGAATCGACCTTTAAGCATTGACATACAAAAACTCATATGATATAATGTTCGTAAACAAACACTGGGTGGTTAATTATTTCTTACTTCTTTTTATCGGAAGGGAGGAGGAACATGGAAGCAATGTTATATAAATCTCAGCAGGATGTTCTTTCTGAGGAAGAGTTCAATGAAGTTACTTTGAACAAAATGAAAAATGAACCTGAGGGTATAACCAACTATCCTGTTCTCGATTTTGACGAAAAGGCTCTCAAAAAGCTGAGCACAGGCGTTGAGGAAACTCTCAGATACTCGAAGGTAAAACCTGCTGGCGGCAAGTTCTATGAATTTGTGAAGAGAGCTTTTGATATCTTCGCTTCTCTTATAGCGCTTCTCATACTGGCAATACCACTGGGCATTATCGCTCTTATCATCTTCTGCGGCGACAGAGGCAACCCCCTGTTCTCACAAGTGAGATTCACCAAGAAGGGCAAGCCATTCAAGATGTACAAGCTCCGCTCCATGTGTATTGATGCCGAGGCTAAATTTGCCGAGGTCCAGAAGGAGAACAAGAGTGACGGACTTGCTTTCAAGAGCGATGATGATCCTAGAATAACCAAGATCGGTAAATTCATAAGAAAGACCTCTATCGATGAGCTTCCTCAGCTCTTCAACGTACTCAAGGGCGATATGTCCATTATCGGCCCCCGTCCGCCTCTTCCAAGAGAGGTAGTGCTCTACACCCCTCAGCATATGGACAGGCTCCTCGTAAAGGGCGGCCTCTCATGCATCTGCCAGACAGAGGGCAGAAGTGATATGCCGTTTGAGGAATGGGTCGACACCGACATCGAGTACATACAAAAAAGAAGCATTCGCTTCGATATCAAGCTCATGTTCAAGACAGTTGCGGCTGTTTTACTGAGAAAGGGCGCTAAATAAACTTTTGCACGATATATTAACGGGACTTTTTCAAGTCCCTTTTTTATTGCCGTCACTTGACAAAGACGGCATATTCATTTATAATTAAATAGCGGATATCATTCAGTTTAATGCTGAAAAAACGCAATAACATTTTGTGAGGTTAGTATGAAGACAATATTACTCGCCGGCGGCGCCGGATATATCGGTTCACATACAGCCGTTGAGCTGATAAGCTCAGGCTATGATGTGGTGATCGCAGATAACTATTCAAACAGCTGTCCAGAGGCAGTAAAAAGAATAGAGGAAATAACAGGAAAGTCCGTAAAGGCCTATGAGGTCGATATCAAGGACAAGGCAAAGCTGGAAACTGTATTCAAGGAGAATAAGCTTGACGCTGTTATACATTTCGCCGGCCTTAAGGCTGTTGGTGAATCCGTGGCAAAGCCGGTCCTCTACTACAGGAACAATATCGATACAACTCTGACCCTTCTTGAGTGTATGCAGGAATACGGCGTGAAGAATATCATCTTCTCATCCAGTGCCACTGTCTACGGCGAAGAGAATCCTGTCCCCTATACCGAGCAGATGCAGAGAGGCACCTGCACCAACCCCTACGGCTGGACAAAGGTCATGATGGAGCAGATACTTGAAGACGCTGCAAAGGCTGACAAGGAGCTCTCAGTTGTGCTTCTGAGATACTTTAACCCAATCGGCGCACATGAATCCGGAAAGATCGGCGAGGATCCCCAGGGCATCCCGAACAACCTCATGCCCTATGTCGCTCAGGTAGCTGTAGGCCGCCGTGAGAAGCTGACTATATTCGGCAATGACTATGACACTCCCGACGGAACCTGCCGCCGTGACTATATCCATGTAGTTGACCTGGCAAAGGGTCACGTTAAGGCTATCGACTACGTTCTCAGCCACGACGGTGTTGAGATATTCAACCTGGGCACAGGTACTCCTTACAGCGTTACAGAGATCGTTGATACCTTTGAAAAGGTAAACGATATGAAAATAAACCACGTTTACGGTGACAGACGTCCCGGCGACCTTCCCGAGAGCTACGCTAACGCTGACAAGGCACTGAACGTGCTGGGCTGGAAGACTGAGAAGACTCTTGCCGATATGTGCCGTGATACATGGAACTGGCAGAAGAACAATCCCAACGGCTACAATAAATGACAATTTGAGAGGGGAAAAATTATTATGATGAATATTGCAGTTGCACAGTCCGGAGGTCCGACCTGTGCGATAAACGCTTCACTGGTAGGTGTATTCAAGGAGGCTCTCAAGGAGTCCACAGTTGACGCTATTTTCGGCTCTATCAACGGTATCGAGGGCATGATCGACAATCATCTTGTTGATATGAAATCAATGATACTCACAAACGCTGATATGGAGCTCCTCAGACAGACTCCTTCCACAGTACTCGGCTCATGCCGCTATAAGCTCCCGGACTGGCGTGAGGAAGAGGATGTCTACGTAAAAATAGCTAACACCCTGAAGCAGCGTAATATCGGCGCATTCTTCTACATCGGCGGAAACGATTCAATGGATACTGTGAACAAGCTCTCCGAGTATTTCGCAAACATCGGGCTTGACGTAAAGGTCATCGGTATACCAAAGACTATCGACAATGACCTCTGCATCACAGACCATACTCCCGGATTCGGCTCTGCTGCAAAGTATGTGGCTACAACAATGCACGAGATAACCCGTGACAGTATCGTATACAGCATCCCCTCCGTGACTATCGTTGAGATAATGGGCCGCCATGCCGGCTGGCTCACAGCTTCAAGCGCTGTTCTCCACGCCATGGGAGAGACTGCTCCTCACCTCGTTTACGTTCCCGAAAGAAAATTCACTCTTGAAAGCTTCCTCAGCGATGTAAGACAGGAAATGTCAAAGCACAAGGCTGTTATCGTTGCAGTTTCCGAGGGAATCGAAGTTCCCGAGGGAGTTCAGTCCGGACTGGTTGACAATTTCGGCCACAAATACCTCTCCGGTATCGGCAAGTACCTGGAGGATATAGTAAGAACAGAGATCGGCTGCAAGGTACGCTCTATCGAGCTCAACGTTATGCAGCGCTGCTCCTCACATCTTGGCTCAAAGACCGATATCGACGAGGCCGAGGAGATCGGTGCAGCAGGCGTTCGCTGTGCGCTCAAGGGTAATACCGGCAAGATCGTTGTATTCAAGCGTATTTCCGATGCGCCGTACACCGTAAAGATCGAAACTGCCAACGCTAACGAGATCGCAAATAAGGAGAAATTCCTGCCGGACGAGTATATCAACTCCGCCGGAAATAATATCCGTGATTTCGCACTTGACTACTTCATGCCGCTGATACAGGGTGACCTGAACCTTGTTACCGAACACGGCATCCCGAAGCACTTTGCTATACACGAGTCTGTGTTAAAATAATAAACAGGCATATATTTAAGGGTGTGATAAATATCACACCCTTTTTTCAGTAATTCCGGATGCAGGTCATGCAAAACGGCTGTTCCCTCCGGGCAATGAATTATGGCTGTTTTTTCAGATTGCTCTCGATAATCTGACGATAATTCTCACTGAAATCAGCCAGTGATGACTCGTCTTTTCCGCTGTCACTCAGGAACGTACTCTTATCCGCAGGAGTAGCCTGCAAATAATAACCGAGGATCTGAGTTGTATCAAACTTCAGCGTAACAGTCTGGTCGGAGAAATAAGTGTGTACGCCTTCCGTATCGGATCTTCCGTGCTCATCCCTTCCGCTGAAGAAGAGGAAGCTGCCGTTGGAGTTGGCGTGCTTCTCAAACAGCACCCTTTCCTCCTCGGAAAGAGTACCCTTGTACTTGAATTTGATCTGTATATCCCTTGCAAGCACCATTGATACCGGATAGCACGGGAAAACAGTGCCCCTCATTTTTTCAAGACGCTTTTCGATCTTGTCGTTGATATCGTCATTTTCAGGCGCTATCCTTGTCTCACTTAGCCTGAACATATCCCCTGTAAGGGAGAATATGCCCGGATTGAACCATTCACGGACTATCCCCACCTTTGCGATATCCATGCTTATCTGGACGATCGTATCGCTGCTGGCCA
>JAAYBK010000188.1 GCA_012718885.1 Ruminococcus sp.
ACGGTCCTATAAAGATCAATATGATGGGCGATGTTGCAGCTATCGATATCAGGATAAAGGTGAAGTGGGGCGAAAAAGCCCGCACTGTTGCTCTTGATGTTCAGAATGCTGTCAAGGAGAATATCCAGAACATGACCGGTGTAACTGTAGCGAGAGTGAACGTTACGATAAGCGGTGTTGTCTTTGAATAAGGAAATTTGAAAAGGAGATCGTAAATGACAAGACGTGAAATAAGAGACAGCGCATTCAAGCTGGTTTTTGAGCAGCTTCTGCGTGATGACGATATAAATGAGCTCTATGCTATAGCCGAAGAGATCGATGAAATAACTGTCAATGATGAAGTCAAGAAGATAGTTGAGGGCACTCTTCAGCACGCTGAGGAACTGGATAATATTATTTCCGGCTACAGCAAATCAAGAAGCATAGGAAGAATTTCAAAGCTTAACCTGGCAATACTCAGGATAGCGCTTTATGAGTCTATCTATGATGACAATACTCCTATGAATGCTGCAATAAGCGAGGCAATAAAGCTCTCAATGGTATATACATACCAGGAGGACACCTCTTTCATAAACGGCGTGCTCGGAGCTTTCTCACGAGACATAAAGAAAGAGGAAGAAAATGCCTGATTTTCTGGGGATAGATACCAGTAACTATACAACGTCCGCCGCAGTATATGTAAGCGAAGAAAAACGTATCTATCAGGCAAAGAAGCTTCTTCCTGTAAAGGAAGGCGAGTTGGGGCTGAGACAAAGTGATGCGGTTTTTCATCACACAAAGCAGCTTCCGGATATGATAGAGGAGCTTTTTTCAGGATATAAAGCTGTACCGGCAGCAATTGCTGCGTCTGTACGGCCGAGGAATATCTCCGGATCTTATATGCCATGTTTTCTCTGCGGAGAAGGATTTGCAAGAAGCTACAGCGCTATAAGCTGCATACCTATGTATTCTACCTCCCACCAGGTCGGTCATATTCTTGCTGCACTCTACTCTGCCCGAAAGCTTGAGCTAAGAAGAGAGCGATTCATCGCATTCCATGTTAGCGGCGGCACCACTGACTGTCTGCTTTGCGAGCCTGACAGTGAAAATATCATCAATATTTCCGAAATAGGAACTTCGCTTGATCTTAAAGCAGGACAGGCCGTTGATCGTGTTGGACTTATGCTGGGATTGAAGTTTCCATGTGGCGCTGAGCTTGAAAAACTGGCAGCTGACGCTATAAAGCATTACAAAGTTAGCCCAGTGATAAAGGACGGCAGCTGCTGTCTGTCAGGGATAGAGAACAAGTGTCGGGCAATGCTTGAAGCAGGAGCCGCAAAAGAGGATATAGCAGCGTTTTGTCTCGATCATATTGCAGAAACTCTGATAAAAATGACTGAGGCTGCTCAAGAAAAATACGGAGAACTTCCTCTTGTATTTGCAGGAGGCGTTATGTCTGACAAAATCATCAGAGATAAGATCGCATCTGTATGGAGTGGCGCAAGCTTTGCAGAGCCACAGTTTTCATGCGATAATGCAGCCGGAGTAGCTATATACGGCTGCCTGAAAGCAACAGGTGAAGTATAATGCCGGTTATTACAGTTACTCAGATCAACAAATATATAGGTTTCAGTCTGAAAGGCGATAAAAATCTTCAGGGAATAATGGTACGTGGAGAAATATCGAATTTCGTTCATCACTATAAAAGCGGTCATATGTATTTCAACCTGAAAGACAGCGAAAGCTCAATAAAGGCAGTAATGTTCGCTTCTGCTGCATCAAGACTGAAATTTGAACCCGAAGACGGTATGTCAGTTATCGTTTCGGGAAGTATTTCCGTATACGAGCGTGACGGAGTATACCAGCTTTATGTCAATGATATACTGCCGGAAGGTGCCGGAAAAGCCGGATTAGCTCTTGAGCAGCTGAAAAAAAAGCTGGCAGCCGCCGGTCTCTTTGAAACAGCACATAAACGTCCTCTCCCAGCAATGCCCTTGAAAATAGGTGCTGTAACTTCTCTGAACGGAGCTGCAATCCGTGACATTATAAATGTCCTATCGAGACGCTATCCAATAGGGGAGCTTGTTGCTGTAAATGTGATCGTACAAGGTGATGAAGCACCTGACTCGATCTGCCAAGGAATATTGAAAGCGGAATGTCAGGCTGCGACGTTGTGATCGTGGGCAGAGGAGGAGGCTCCTCAGAAGATCTGAGCGCATTCAATACAGAAAAAGTTGCCTATGGTATATACAACTGCACAGTTCCCGTTATATCAGCAGTAGGTCACGAGGTCGACTATACTATAGCTGATCTTGTGGCAGATCTTCGTGCGCCAACGCCGTCTGCTGCCGCTGAACTCGCTGTACCTGATATCGGCGGGTTATTCGATATTATTAAGCGATACGTGGACAGAGCTGAAAAATCTCTCATAAGGAATTTAGAGCGTTCCACAGAGAAATATTCAACACTTGCAGCAAGACTTGGTGCTCAGTCTCCCGAAAACAAGCTGAGGCTGATGTCTGAGAAAACAGAGGCACTAAATAAAAGAGTCGACTCTGCTTTTTCTGCCTATTTTGAGCGTCAGG
>JAAYBK010000189.1 GCA_012718885.1 Ruminococcus sp.
AATTGACATATATAGCTGCATAAGTATCGCATTTAAAGTCGCTCTTTTATATGGAGGTAGTTATATGAACGAAAATAAAAGATCTATCACAGAACTTGGTGACCCTTCAAATCCTCATGGCGAGGCTGGTGCGGAGATGCTGGCCGGAATGAACGAGAGACACTCCCCTGTCACAAGCTGGGCTATCAGTTTCTTTGAGCTCTCAGCAGGCGACCGTGTGCTTGACATCGGCTGTGGCGGCGGTGAAACTCTTCATAAGCTGGCTGAAATGCTTCCGGATGGACAGTTCACCGGTCTGGATCACTCTGAATTATCTGTCAGAATAAGCAGCGAGCACAACCAAAGCTCCATTAACGATGGCAGGATGAATATCGTTCAGGGTTCTGTGGAAGAACTTCCTTTCCGTGAGGATTCATTCAACAGGATCATTACTGTGGAAAGCTTTTATTTCTGGCCCGATCCGGCTGAGAATCTGAAGGAGGTCTGCCGTGTCCTCGACAGGAACGGTCAGTTCCTTATTGTCGCTGACATCCACGGCGGAGCTGAACTCAGCGATGAGGATCTGGCTAATATCCGCAAATATGGTCTGTTCAATCCTACTCCCGGGGAGCTGGAAGAACTGCTGCATAACGCCGGATTCTCTCAGGTATGTATCCATACAAGATCTGATAAGACCTGGATCTGCGCTGAAGCCCGGAAATAACATCATAGGCTGTTCCAGGCATAACGGCTCACCGCAGGGACTTCCCCTACGATCACGCTCTCAGCAAGAAGATACTCAAAGCTCACCTCAGTCACAAAGCTGTACATCGGCATGGATGAGCTTATCCCCACTGTTATGACCGCAGATATGCTGTGATTGGTCTGATTTATGCCGGCACTCTGAAAGGTGCTTTTCAGCCTTACCTCAGCTTCCTCTGCCGGACATATCTTCACTTTTAGCGCCGGTCCTTTGCCGGCAAGAAGATACTTCCCGGTAAGCGTGCCCAAAGGTATCCTGACTGTACCTTCCATAGCCTCATTCAGGCGTCGATTTATCCTCATTGTCAGCTCAGACTGAACTTTGTTTATGTTGTAGGGAACAGCTTCTACAGAGACCACCCTGCCCTTTTCATCGCACATCACTGCTGAGAAATCGCTGTATGTATACCTTGTTTCTTCAAGATATTCCGATATAACTGAGGAAATCACCTCGTTAGACGATCGCCTGGCGTATTTTTCAGCCTGCATCGCCGCCACTGGTCCAATGGCTTTTTCAGCTCTGTACCATAGCACTGACGCTGCTATAAACAGAAGTATCATAACTCCTGCCCCTGCTTTTATCCGGAGGCAGGAGTTATTTTTTCGTCTTGCTCTCACTCCACATCCTCCTTGCTTTTCCTTCACTGTATTATATTCGGAAAGCCGGAAAAATGTGTCCGCAAAACAAAAATACCTCCGGACGGACCGGAGGTAAATATGTACTTATCAGCCAAAGTATCTCTTGAGAAGGCCTTCAAATGCCTTGCCGTGGCGAGCCTCATCTCTTGCCATTTCATGTACTGTATCATGGATAGCATCAAGATTGAGTTCCTTTGCCTTCTTAGCAAGCTTGAGCTTGCCCTCTGTTGCACCGTGCTCTGCCATAACTCTCTTTTCAAGGTTCTCCTTTGTTGAGGAGGATACTACCTCGCCAAGAAGCTCAGCAAACTTTGCTGCGTGCTCTGCTTCTTCAAATGCTGCCTTCTCCCAGTATGCGCCGATCTCAGGATAGCCCTCTCTGTAAGCAACTCTTGCCATTGCAAGGTACATACCTACTTCAGTACACTCTCCGTTGAAATTAGCACGGAGTCCTTCAACTATCTCCTGATCTGATACTGCCTTTGCTACGCCTACCTCATGCTCACAAGCATATACGAGCTTATCGCCCTCTTCCTTCTTGATGAACTTTGAACCGGGTACTCCGCACTGAGGACATTTCTCAGGGGGCTCATTTCCCTCGTGAACGTATCCGCATACAGGACATACATACTTTGCCATAACTTTATACCTCCATTAAATAAAATAAAATGCCAGCAGCTCAGGTATTTCCTGCGCTGCCGCAGCATTATACACCATGCTTTACTCTGTCGTGTTCTTCAGCTCTTTTTCCGTTGTTGAACCTGTCAAGAGTTCCGACAAGATATCCGGTTATCCTCCTTATCCTGTCAAAAGGGATATCGGCAAAATCATATCTGAGGTCAACGTATTCGCCGTCGAGAGTGACAGTCATTGCAGCGATCTCTTTATCCTTGTACTTCTTTCTGCCATAGTCGATGTATGCGTCGATCTCTTCCTGTGGAATTTCTCCGCCGATCACATTTACCTTCATTTACGATCTACCTCCTGTGGATTATATTTAGACTTGACTTTTGTCTGAATATATTGTATCATAAAAGCAGGAAAAAATCTGTTGCTTTTGCAACACCGGAGGAATTTTTTATGTTACCAGAAGATAACATCTTATTTAAAGGAATCGATTCCGATGACTGCCGCAGGATGATCTCCTGCTTCAATGCCGATATACGCCGCTATAAAGCCGGAAGCTCCATTGCAGGATACGATGATTACAGCGATAAGATAGGCATTGTTCTCAGCGGCAGAGCCGTTATGGTCAGATATGATATAAACGGCATAAGAACCATTATCGAGACCCTTGAAGAACAGAGCGTTTTCGGTGCGTTCTTCACATTCAGCGTCTCCAGAAGATCAAGCATGGAGATAATCAGCGAGACTGACTGTAAAATAATGTTCGTGCGCCGCTCAGAGCTTACAAAAAGATGTGAGAACGCTTGTCAGTGCCACTCGAAAGTCGTTGAGAACCTGCTTGCACTTATGTCGGAGAAGACGATCACTCTCAGCGAAAGGATAGAGGTCCTTAGCCAGCGCTCTATCGGTGACAAGCTCATCAGCTGCCTCGAGATAATCGAGGATAAAACTCCTGACGGCAAAACTCCTCAGATACCTTTCTCTACCACAGCGCTTTCGGATTATCTCTGCGTCAACAGAAGTGCCCTCCAGCGTGAAATATCAAAGCTGAAAAAAGAAGGAGTGCTCACTATATCCAAACGCAAATTCAAACTCCTGAAAAACAGGGAATGAATAAGAGGTGTGTCTTTCACACACCTCTGTACTCAATGATATTTATGGCTTTCTTTAAGCACCATATCCTTCACCTTCATAAGTGAAGTTGTGGTGCTTCTTTCATTTTCTGAAAGCTTCATTGTGATGAACTTGATAGTCTCCTCGTAATCCGGTATCATAATATGCTCAAGGGCATTTACCCTCCGGCGTGTCTTTTCTATCTCGTCTGCCATGAGCTGGCAGGCCTTCTCAACCTCGGCAAGCCTTATCATCTTGGGAAAAATGTCGCTCAGCGCACTTACCGCTCCGTCAAGGTCGATCGAAGTAAACGCCATTCCGTAGGAGTATATATCACTGCTGTCGCTGGTACGGTACTTGGTATTGAATACAGGTATCTCTACGCTCATTACGTTCTTCTGTCCAACATCCAGCTCGACCTCCTGCTTTGGAAGCATCAGCGCCGTTTCCAGAACTTCTCTCTGCATCACAGAACCTGCAACTGCCATATATCTGTTGGCCTCGGATATACCTGCCTCTACCTCGCTGCGAAGCTGACGGTTTTCCCTTATCATTATCATAAACTGTCTCATAAGCTCGTCACGCTTATCTTTCAGCAGCTTATGTCCTCGTCTCGCTGATACAAGCTTCTTTTTCAGCTTTGTAAGCTCCATTCTGGTTGGATTTACATTAAGTCTGGCCATTAAAGCTCACCTCAGTCCTGCGTATCGTAGTATTTTACAAGGTATTCCTCTCTGATTCGCCTCAGCTCGCTCCTTGGAAGCAGATGCAGAAGCTCCCAGCCTATGGAAAGAGTATCCTCGATAGTGCGGTTGTTCTCAAAGCCCTGAGAAACGTATCTGCGCTCAAATTCGTCTGCAAACTTTGCATATATCAGGTCGGTTGGAGTAAGGGCAGCCTCACCAAGTACGACCATGAGCTCCTTTGCATCCTTTCCTCTTGCGTATGCAGAGAAAAGCTGGTTCATGGTATCAGAATGATCCGCACGGGTCTTTCCTTCACCGATACCCTTATCCTTCAGTCGGGAAAGAGACGGAAGTACGTCTACAGGCGGATTGATGCCCTTTCTGTACAGCTCACGGGGAAGGATTATCTGTCCCTCAGTGATGTATCCTGTAAGGTCAGGGATAGGATGTGTCTTGTCATCCTCAGGCATGGTAAGGATCGGTATCATGGTGATACTTCCCTCCTTGCCGTCCTGGCGGCCTGCACGCTCATATATTGTCGCAAGGTCAGTATACATATATCCGGGATAACCTCTTCTTCTGGGAACCTCCTTACGGGCAGCTGATACCTCTCGGAGAGCATCTGCATAGTTGGTGATATCTGTGAGTATTACCAGTACGTGCATACCCTTCTCAAAGGCAAGGTACTCCGCTGCTGTCAATGCCATTTTAGGAGTTGCAAGTCGCTCGATAGCTGAATCGTTAGCGAGATTTATGAAAAGCACTGTCCTGTCAAGGGCACCGGTGCTTCTGAAGCTCTGGACAAAATATTCAGATTCCTCAAAGGTTATTCCCATTGCCGCAAATACGACCGCAAACTGCTCATCCTTGCCTCTTACACGAGCCTGACGTGCTATCTGTGCGGCAAACTGTGCGTGGGGAAGTCCGCTGGCTGAGAATATAGGCAGCTTCTGGCCTCTTACAAGGGTATTCAGTCCGTCAATGGCTGATACGCCTGTCTGTATGAACTCCTGGGGATATTTTCTTGCAACAGGATTCATAGGAAGGCCGTTTACGTCCATCCTCATCTCAGGAATAATCTCAGGACCGTCATCTATGGGCCGTCCCATTCCGTCAAATACTCTTCCCAGCATATCCTCGGATACGCCAAGCTCCATCTGGTGGCCTGAAAAAACAACACTGCTGTCTTTCAGATTGATACCGGCTGCGTTCTCAAAAAGCTGTACAAGTGCGTTGGTGCCGTCTATCTCAAGCACACGGCATCTTCTCTTTTCGCCGTTGGAAAGTCTTATCTCCGCAAGCTCTCCGTAGCTGACGTTTTCTACGTCCTTTACAAGAAGCAGAGGTCCTGCTGCCTCTTCAATGGTTCTGTATTCTCTTGGCATCAGTCTTCCTCCAGTCTGAGAAGATCATCAAGCTCTGTGGATATCTCCAGTGAAAGCTTTCTGAATTCTTCATCTGTTTTATCCTCTTCGATATATTTGAATCGGCCTATTTTTTCACGTACAGGCAGTCCTGCTACAGCTTCGATATCTGCGCCTTTGCCAAGAGCTTCCAGCGCCTCATCGTTGAAATTCAGTATCAGCATCATCATGTAAAGCTGCTTTTTCATACTTGTGTAGGTGTCGATCTCATGGAAGGCAAGCTGGTGCAGGAAGTCCTCACGTATCGAACGGGCAGTCTCCATTTTCAGTCTGTCTCCGTCAGAAAGTGCGTCCATACCGATCAGCTTCACTATCTCCTTCAGCTCGGATTCATCGTGAAGTATCTCCATGAACCTTGCCCTGTACTTCATCCAGTCAGCCGATACATTGTTCTTGTACCAGTCCGCAAGGGAATCCGCATACAGCGAATAGCTGGTCAGCCAGTTTATTGCCGGGAAGTGTCTCTGGTAGGCAAGATTTGAATCAAGTCCCCAGAATACCTTTACTATTCGCAGTGTTGCCTGGGATACAGGCTCAGATATATCTCCTCCTGGAGGTGATACTGCTCCGATAACGGAAAGCGCTCCTTCCCTGCCATCAGTACCGTTTGAGATGACTCTTCCTGCTCTCTCATAGAACTGTGCAAGACGGCTTCCCAGATATGCGGGATATCCTTCATCACCGGGCATTTCCTCAAGACGTCCAGACATCTCTCGCAGAGCCTCTGCCCAACGTGATGTGGAATCAGCCATGAGAGCAACTGAATAGCCCATGTCACGGTAATACTCGGCTATAGTAATACCTGTGTAAACGGAGGCCTCACGGGCTGCAACAGGCATATCAGATGTGTTGGCGATAAGGACTGTTCTCTCCATAAGGGATTTTCCGGTATGAGGATCTATAAGCTCCGGAAATTCATTAAGAACGTCCGTCATCTCGTTTCCACGCTCTCCGCAGCCGATATATACGATGATATCTGCTGCTGCCCACTTGGCAAGCTGATGCTGAGTTACAGTCTTTCCGCTTCCGAACGGTCCTGGGATCGCTGCAACTCCGCCCTTGGCTATGGGGAAAAGACAGTCAACAACTCTCTGTCCCGTAACAAGAGGCATATTCGGTGAGAGCTTCTTCTTATAGGGACGACCTCTTCTTACCGGCCATTTCTGGATAAGAGTAAGCTCCTTGTCACCCTTTCCGGTATCAATGACGCATACCACATCATCCGCATGGAATTCGCCCTCGGATATCTTCTTTACCGTACCCTCAATGCCGTTTGGCACCATTATCTTGTGGAGAACTATATCAGTCTCCGGAACTGTTCCGATGATATCTCCGCCTATGACCTTGTCTCCGGCCTTAACGGAGGGAGTGAACTTCCAGAGCGGTTCACGCTTCAGTGAAGGTACCTCTACGCCTCGCTGAAGATTGTTTCCGCAGGCCTTTCGTATATCGTCCAGAGGACGCTGTATTCCGTCGAAGATACTGCCGATAAGTCCCGGACCAAGCTCAACGCTCATGGGCTCGCCGGTGGACTCGACCCCTTCGCCTGTTCCGAGGCCGGCTGTCTCCTCATATACCTGTATGGACGCACGGTCACCGTGCATCTCGATTATCTCGCCTATCAGTCTCTTGCTGCTGACACGCACAACGTCAAACATATTTGAATCTCTCATTCCCTCTGCTACAACAAGAGGTCCTGAGATCTTGACCACTGTTCCTATGCTGCTCATTTCAGTTTATCCGCCTCTTTCCTACTTTAGTATATCTGAACCTACAGCCTTTTCTACCGCCTCATGCACTCCACGCATACCGTCTCCAGTATTGCCCTCTATGGCTGGGATGAGCACTATTGCCGGAAGCTGACTGCTCCTGTATTTGTTTATGGTATCACTGACAAGAGCTGCTGCCGGTTCTGTAATGTATATAACTGCAAAATCACTTGCCGCAAGCTTTGCTATGAGTACCTTCACCTTGTCCGGTTCTGTCTCACGGAAAACAGTGAGGCCTAATGCAGCAAAGCCGGATACACTTGCTGTATCGCCTATTACTGCTGCTTTATACATATAACTTCCTCATCCTTTCCGTGATAGTTTCGTTATCAGCGCCGGACTCCTTGCAGACTGTCAGTATCCTGATATCCTTTATCTCAGCTTCCTTTGCTATAAAGTATGCTGCCAGAGGCTCAGGACCAAATGCCTGCATTCTTGCTGTTTCGGCAAGCTCAACTATGATATCGTCGCACCATTTCTCAAACTTTGCAGGAGATTCCTTAAGAAGTGCCGCTGCATCGCTGTAGCCCGAATTTTCAAAGACAGCAAACAAAGCTTCAGTTCCCTCCGCAGCTGCTCTTGCAAGATCTCCCTTCTCAAGCTCCTTTGTGCCGCAAAGCGCTTTCTCAATAAAGGGATACTGCTTCTTCAGAAGACTGCACCTGTAGGCGGTCTTGATATCAGCAGCAGCTGCTGTAAGCTCAGCGTATCTCTGCATGAACTCTCCGCCGGACTTTGCCGCATCCTCCTGCATTGCCTCGAGACATGAGCGGTCTATAAGAGTATCCGACAGCTGTCCGTCAAGAGTCTCCGTAACAAGGTCATATGCCTCCTCGGCAGTCTGCCTCATGTGCTCCGGAAGAAGCTCGTACTCCTTCTTACCAATAGCCTCTGTCAGAGTCTCAAGGCTAACATTTGAAGGCTCGATATAGTAGATCTTCGGATCACGATTGTGTATCATAGCCTTTATAACTGCTTTCAGATTATGGAAATCGTTGCGGTAAAGCAGTATTTTCAGCTCTTCGCTGTCCGGTGCATAATTCCTTATAAGCTCCCAGACCTCCTTCAAAGTTGACTGCGGAGTGTCTGTATTCTTCTTTGATGCAAGCAGTGCGTTCATCTCCGCCTGAGACCTTGAGGCAATAAGCTGATCGATATCATTTCTGCTGAGAAGACTGTTTTCCATTGCTCTCAATGCTGCTACAGCCTTTGCATATTTTATCCCGCTCATGCTTTCACCTGCCCGAACAGCTCTCTTGCAGCGATGTCCCTTACTCCCTCTGTTTCAGCCTCGATTATTGCACGGAAGCTGCAATTTTCGGATATAAGGCCGTATGTGAGGATAAATCCGTCCTCGATATCTGCCGCTTCTTTTGAAAGCTTTATCGTTCCGTCAGCTCCTGCTGCCTGCTCCGAAAGCTTTTTCTCAAAATCAGCAGGTACCCTTTTCAGGTCATTGCTGCCAAGACTGATAACGCCTTCACCGGAGCGCAGATGCTTTCCCGCAAGTCTTGCCAGCAGATCGAAGTATTCACCGTCGGGAAGGCCTTTCAGTTTAGCTATTGTCTTTTCTATAGCCTCATCTACAAGACCGACCTTGCTGGCAAGTATCCGCCGCTTCATCTCAGCGTCTGCGGCATTGCAGCCGTTTTCAAAATCTCTTTCGCTGCGCTGCTTTGCATTTTGTATATACTCTTCATAGGCTGCTTTTGCTTTTGCTTCGCCCTCGCTTATTATCTGGGCAGCCTTTGACTGTGCAGCCTTTATGATACCGTCCTCAGTTTCTTTCTGCTGAGCTGATATCATTTCCAGAATCTCGTCAATTCCTGACATCTCTTACCTCCATCAGATAGAAACGTTTACGATCATAAGAAGTGATACGAGAAGTGCAAGGATAGCGTATGTCTCTACCATTGCAGCCATGATGATAGCCTTGCCGTTGTGGTCAGGCTTCTTTGCTGTTATGCTTACGCCGGCTGCTGCTGTCCTGCCCTGGATGATGCCTGAGATAAGGCCAACAACTGCTATCGGAAGTGAAGCAGCAAGGAATCCAAGGCCCTGAGCTGTTGTAAGATCAGCTGCATTTCCGCCTAAGATACCGATACGGTTGAGTATAAGAAGTGATGAAAGGAATCCGTAAAGTCCCTGTGTACCGGGGAGAAGCTCAAGAATGAGCACCTTGCTGAACTTTGAAGGATCTACTGATACAACGCCGGAGGCTGCCTCGCCCACAAGTCCTACTCCCTTTGCAGATCCGATACCTGCTAAAAGTGATGCCAGTGCTGCACCGATAAGTGCTAAAATAATTCCGTTACTCATTTGAATTTTCCTCCTTGAATTTTATATACTTTGTATTTACTGTAAGCGGCTCAAATTCTCTTCCGCCGCCTGTATAGAATTTACTGAACAGCTCAATGAACTGCAATCTGTCTGTATGAACATATGCACCAAGCAGATTTATCGCAAGGTTTGCTGTATGGCCAATGATACATACGATTATGAAAAGTACAAGCTTTATTATCTTGTTCTCAGGCATTGTGCCGATAAGATTTATTACGCTTGCGATGCTTCCTGTTGCAAGTCCAAGTGCAAGCAGTCTTGAATAAGAAAGGATATCTCCAAGGTAGCCTGTGGCAGTATTGTACAGCGCATAGAGGCCGCCGAAGAATTTTCCGAATACGGACTTTGAGCTCCTTCCGGCAGTGAGTACAAGTATCACTACACCTGCAAGCATAACATAAAGTCCGATATTCTTCAGAGACTGATCCACATCAACGAACATTGCAGCGCCTATGGGCGCAACGCCTATAACTATGAGATAGACCGGCAGTGCGTCAAATATCGCACCAAGCTTATCTCCCTTGTCCCAGGACATCTTGAAGGAGACCGCCACACCTAAGAAAAGGTGCAGGATTCCAAGTCCGTATGAGAAGAGAAGCAGCTTTACCGGATCGGACATAGGCTCGAACCACAATGCTATGCTGCCTATCTCCTTGCCGAGGAATTCCCTTGCTGTCACCTGTACGATATCTCCGAACCAGCTTCCGAAGAGTGCTCCCCATATAACTGTTGATATACCACAATTCCTGAACATAGTCAGCGTTTTTTTCATAGTGGTCTCAAGCTTGAATTTCTTCAGGGCTATCATGGTTCCTATCACCATGACCA
>JAAYBK010000190.1 GCA_012718885.1 Ruminococcus sp.
GGCATTGCTCCTGCTGAGGATGCTGAATAATCAAACAGCTTAAAATTGAGCGAGGGCGTGATTTTTATCACGCCCTTTTTATTATTTTTAATGATAGTTACAGTGCCGGTCAAACCGTGTTATACATAATAAAAACAGGCGCAAAAACTCGCTCCGCCCATTTCACTGTTTCTCAGGGAGCGCTGCACTCCCATTTTTGGCCGCCTGAGGCGCTTTTATTTGTTGAATCGTATATAATTAATTTTCAACCGTCCACCATATTATATTTATTTCACCGAATTTTCACAAAACTCAAAAAAGCCCTTGAAATCGGCAATTATTAGTAGTATAATGATAAAGTTCTGTGAATTTGATTATAAGAAGGTATTAAAATGGCTGAAAATGTAAAAAAACCTACTGAGGAGAAGCTGAAACCGAAGCTTTTCTCCGTAATGAAGAATTACTCTAAAGACCAGTTCGTCAAGGATCTTATCGCCGGCGTTATCGTTGCGATAATCGCCCTCCCCCTCTCTATCGCCCTTGCACTGGCCTCCGGAGTTGGCCCTGAGCAGGGACTTTATACCGCAATAGTCGCCGGCTTCATCGTAGCCCTGCTGGGCGGAAGCAGAGTGCAGATAGCTGGTCCTACAGCCGCATTTGCAACTATTGTCGCAGGCATAGTCGCCTCCGAGGGCATGGACGGACTGATAATCTCCACCGTTATGGCAGGTATCATAATGCTTGTAATGGGCTTTTGCCGCTTCGGTGCGCTTATCAAATATATCCCCGGCACTATAACTACCGGCTTTACATTCGGTATCGCCGTCACTATCCTCATAGGCCAGATAAAGGATTTTCTCGGTCTGACCTTCAAGCACGCTCCTGTTGAGACTGTGGACAAGGTCATAGAGGTCGGAAGATGCATCGATACATTCAACTACCGCGCACTTATAATAGGACTTATCTCCCTGGCAATACTTATCCTGTGGCCGAAAAAGCTGGAAAAAATACCGGCATCACTGATAGCAGTCATAGTCTGCTCCGCAATAGTCGAGCTTTCAGGAATGAAGGTAAACACTATCGGCGACCTGTACTCTATATCCTCTGCACCTCCTAAGTTCACTGTTCCTGAGGTCACATTCGCAAGAGTAAAGGCTCTCGTTCCCAATGCATTCACTATCGCAGTCCTTGCCGCAGTAGAATCACTCCTGTCATGCGTTGTTGCTGACGGTATGATCGGTTCAAAGCACCGCTCGAATATGGAGCTGGTTGCACAGGGCGCAGCAAATATCGGCTCTGCTCTCTTCGGAGGAATCCCTGCAACAGGCGCTATCGCACGTACAGCCGCAAACGTAAAGAACGGCGGACGTACTCCTATCGCAGGTATGGTACACTCAGTAGTAGTTCTCATAATCCTTCTGGTGCTCATGCCCTACGCTTCACTCATCCCTATGCCCACTATAGCAGCTATCCTCTTCATCGTAGCCTACAATATGTGCGGCTGGAGAAATATCCGAAACACCGTTAAAACTGCTCCTAAGAGCGATATAATGGTACTCTTTGTGACACTTATATTCACAGTTGTGTTCGATCTGGTCGTTGCTATCGGTGTAGGAATCGTCCTCGCAGCTCTCCTCTTCATGAAGAGAATGGCAGACGTTACCGAGGCTCACGCATGGGTGGATATCGACGATGAGGATACCGACCCGGATAACATCCTCCTTAAAAAGATACCACAGAATACCCGTGTATTTGAGATAAACGGTCCGATGTTCTTTGCCGCAAGCGATAAGTTCAAGTATATGCTGGACGACAAGAACATCGACATCCTCGTTATCCGTATGAGAAATGTTCCTGCGGTAGATGCTACCGGCGTTGAATCACTGACACGTATCGTAAAGCGCTGTGAGCGCCACAACGTCAAGGTGGTATTCTCTCACGTAAACGAACAGCCTATGCACGCAATGGAAAAGGCTGGCCTTGTAGACCGTGTCGGCAAGGACAACTTCTGCAGTCACATCGATACAGCCCTCGTCAGAGCCGATGAGCTGGAAAAGGCTGTCGCTGCAAAGTAACACTCAGCTTTATATTAAAGGTACATATGTATTTATCGGGGAAGAAGCTTTCTGAGTAAGGCTTCTTCCCCGTTCCATGTTTTTGACATGGGCTTTTTATTTTATAACACAGCAAGACCGGAATGATACGGAGAAATATAGTGACAATCGCCTCTTATTATGATATAATAGAGAAAAGGAGATACGATCATGGATAATAACAAATTTGCACTTGTCTTTGCCGGAGGCGGCGGCAAGGGCGCATATGAAATAGGAGTATGGAAGGCTCTGAGCGAAAAGAGCAACCTTCCCATAGGAGCAGTCTCCGGCTCGTCAGTTGGAGCGCTAAACGCCGCAATGTTCGCCATAGGAGAGCTTGAAACGGCAGAAAAGCTCTGGACAGAGCTTTCCAAGGACAAAGTGCTCACCGGAAGGAAAACAGATCCCTATGCCGGGATAGCAGACCTTCTTTCCGGCCAGGGCGGTGGTCTTCAGGAAATGCTCTCCGCCATTCTCGGCGCAAATAACAACGGCTTCTTCTCAAAGGATGGCCTTGAAGCACTGATAAAGGACAGCGGTATCCCCGAAAAGATAAGCAGCAGCGATATCCCCTGCTATGCCACCTGCACCAGAAAAAGCGATATGCGGCGAAGCTCTTTCCTGCTGAACAAACACGAGCCCCGTGAGGTCACAGAGATACTGCTTGCGTCCTCGGCTATCCCATTCCTCTTTCCGCCTCAGACAGTCAACGGCGAACAGTATATCGACGGCGGACTGACAGACAATATCCCTGCCGCACCGCTCTACGATACAGGCTGGAGAAAGTTCATCGTTGTTCACCTTGAACAGTGTACAGAGGCCAAAAAGGAATCATTCCGCCAGCGCTTCCCGGATGCCAGCTTCATACATATATCCCCGGAGAAGGATCAGGGCGGCTTTGTGGACGGCACACTCGATTTCAGCCGTTCCAGTGCCGAAAGAAGGATAAGCGAAGGCTACAGCGATACTCTCCGGCAGATAGAGACCGGACTTCTTTCCCTCTCCGAAGCTCCTCAGATAGAAATGGAGCAAAACTGATATATCGCCATGACAATCACTGAGAGCAATGATAAAATCGTAACAGCCGTCGGAATCACCGCTCCTGTAACAGACACTACCAGGCAGTCCATGCGGCTGCCTGTTTCAGTTTTCACCATATGATAAGCGGACGGCCAATAGCCGTCCGCTGTTTGCGTAACCCTCCCCCTGAAACAAGCCTCCACCTCCGTCAACCTAATCTTAAAAAGAGGTTGACAATACGTCCGGAGCGTGATATAATATATGTACTGAATGAAAGGAGATAAATATGAAAACACGAGATATAACCATGATATCACTGTTCACCGCACTCATTATCGTGGGAGCCTTTATTAAGATCCAGCTCCCGATCTGCCCGATAACTCTACAGGTGGTCTTCACAACTATGGCCGGAGTCCTCCTCGGCGGCAAAAAAGGAGCTGCTGCCGTAGGAGTATATATCATCCTCGGCCTGATAGGACTGCCGGTATTCACAGGCGGAGGCGGTATAGGATATGTCCTCCATCCCACCTTCGGCTTCATAATCGGATTCATGCTTGGAGCATATCTCACCGGCACTATCTCTCAAAGCGGAGAACCTACAGTAAAAAGGCTGCTGATCGGCAGTCTCGCCGGACTGATACTCATTTTCGCAATGGGTATAGTCTACTGCTGGGCGATAAACCGTTTCTGGCTCAGCTCTTCCGTAAGTACATGGCAAATATTGAGTATGTGCCTTCTTCCGCTTCCGGCAGACATCATCCTCTGCGGGCTGATCTCAATCCTTGGCCACAGACTCATTCCTGTAATGAAGCGCATGGAAAGGCTTCACGCATAAGGAGAACAACATGGATATGCTAAAGCTATCAGAAGAAATAATCAACGGCAGAAGGCTCACAGGCGGCGAGGATAAATCCTTCTTCATTACTGCCGACCTTGAAGCACTTTGTAAGGGCGCAGATAATATACGCCGGGCGCTCTGCGGCGATCATGTGGATCTTTGCAGCATTATCAACGGCCGTAGCGGCAGATGCTCGGAAAACTGCAAATTCTGCGCTCAGTCTGCACATAACTGCACCGGCGTGAACGAGTACGGCTTCCTTGACGAGGATGCAATCCTCGCAGAATGTAAGCATAACACCGAGAGCGGAGTTCACCGTTTTTCTATCGTGACCGCCGGCCGTACTCTCAGCGGCAGTGACTTTGAAAAAGCTGTCTCCGCATATAAGCGGATGAACAGCGAATACAATATAGAACTTTGCGGCTCTCACGGCCTTCTAACCGACCAGCAGTTCCGCCGTCTCCGTGAAGCCGGGGTAAAGCGCTATCACTGCAATATCGAGACTTCACGCCGAAATTTCCCGAATATCTGCACTTCTCATACATTCGATGACAAGATCAATTGTATAAAAAGAGCACAGGCTGCCGGCCTTGAAGTCTGTTCCGGAGGTATAATCGGCATGGGCGAGACCTGGGAGGACAGGATAGATATGGCTGACACTCTTGCCGCCTTGGGCGTACACTCAGTCCCTATCAATGCACTGCGTCCCATAAAGGGCACTCCCTTTGAGAACGTCCCACGCCTTACAGAAGAGGATATCCTGCGGACTGTGGCTATATTCCGCTATATTCTTCCGGAAGCGAATATCCGTCTTGCCGCCGGCCGTGACCTTATGAAAAACTCCGGCAAACAGGCATTTTTATCCGGAGCCAATGCCACTATCACAGGAGATATGCTGACTACCTCCGGCAATGATATAAGCTCAGATAAAGAAATGCTCCTCAGCCTGAACTTCTCACTTTGAATAATATAAAAAGACCTGCCATCGGCGATTGACTTGTATGGCAGATATATGGCAGTTATTGAGGGAGACCCTTTTGAAAAAGGGGCCTCCCTAAAACTTTCAGTTTTAAATTTTCCCCAGATAGGGCGCACACAAGAAAAAAGCCCATGTTGTAATTACATGGGTGCGCCCTATCTGGGGAAAATTAAGATTAAAAGTCTTTGGAAAGGGGTTCGGGGAAGAACCTTTCCTCAGAAAGTTTTTCCCCGAGTAACTAACGTGTATCTGCCATGCAAGCCAAACACCGATAGCAGGTTATTTTTATATTATTTCAGGAAGCCGTTGATGATCTGTTCTTCGGCTTCGGCCTCAGTGAGACCAAGTGTCATAAGCTTTACAAGCTGTTCGCCGGCAATCTTACCGATAGCTGCTTCATGGACAAGAGCAGCGTCAATACTGTTTGCTTCCAGTGACGGAACAGCCAGGATACGTCCGCTGTCCATGATAATGGAATCGCACTCGGTATGTCCTGAGCAGGCGGCGTTTCCGATAATACAGGCATCGAACTTCTGGTAGCTTGTATCTCTTGCAACGGAACGAGAAACAACGTCAGCACTTGAGCCATCCTCGTTGAGTTCTACCTTATATATGCTTATAGCATTCTGCTGACCGTGTGTCATAAGGCGCTCACGTACAACCAGCTTAGCGTCCTTCTTGAGCTGGGCAATGGTAGTTCTCTCTGTGGAATCAACGCCCTTGATCTGTACCATTTCCATTTCACAGGTACTTCCCTCTTCCATATACACTTCTGTAACAGGATTGAGGATCCTCTTGCCGCTGCCGTCACCGGAGCCGTAGTGCTTTTCCACATATTTTATCTTAGCATTTTTGCCGATGAAAAAGCGGTGGATACCATCGTGCTCGGAATCCTGATTGCCGCAGTTATCGATACCGCAGCCTGCAACGATGAGCACATCACAGTCATCGCCCACATAGAAGTCGTTGTATACAGTCTCCTTGATACCGCTTGCGCTAAGCACTACGGGGATGTGTACGCTCTCGTTCTTTGTGCCGGGCTTGATATGGATGTCGATACCGCTTCCCTCGGTCTTTGAGGTTATTTCGATATTGGCAGTGGAATTTCTTCCCACTGATTCTCCGTTTGCACGGAAATTATAAGCTCCCTCGGGAACATCGTGAAGGTCGGCGACCTCCTGCAAGAGCCGCTTCTGAACAGCGTCCATTTCTTTCATAGTTCCGCCTCCTTACGATAATCTGCTGCAATTGCTTACAGCGCTGTCTGTACCGGAGATCTCCGGGAGTATCTCTTCTCTTGGGCCCTTCTTAGCCACCTTGCCGTCAGCGAGGAGAACTATCTCATCGGCGATATTGAGGATACGCTCCTGATGGGAGATAACGATAATTGTACGGGACTTGTCCGAATTACGCATATTCTCAAAGATGCGGATAAGGTTATTGAAGCTCCAGAGGTCGATACCGGCCTCGGGCTCATCAAAGAGTGCCAGCTTTACGTCACGGGCAAGGACTGTAGCGATCTCGATACGCTTCAGCTCTCCGCCTGACAGAGAAGCATTCACCTCACGGTTGATATAGTCCTTGGCGCAAAGGCCTACCTCGGAAAGGTAGTCGCAGGCTTCTCCCACTGAAAGCTTCTTGCCGGAAGCGATACGGAGAAGGTCAAGTACAGTGATACCCTTGAAGCGTACAGGCTGCTGGAAGGCAAAGCCTATACCCATTTTTGCACGTTCTGTTATGGATTTGCCGCTGATATCCTCGCCGTCGAAGATTATCTGGCCGGCGGTATTCTTTTCGATACCGGCAATAAGCTTTGCCAGTGTAGACTTACCTCCGCCGTTAGGTCCGGTTATGACCACGAATTTATTATCATCGACCCTGAGATCAAGGTCACGTATGATCTCGATATTATTGCGCTCTGTTTCCGCACTGAATGATACATTTTTCAGTTCGAGCATATTATATCCAACTCCTTCCTATTGATAATATTTTATCATATATAGCATACAAAATCAAGTAAGGTTGCACGGCGTTTACGTCATTATTGTTTGCATAGAATAACATGGAGGACTTTACCTGGCTCCGGACGAAGTGCGAGCCTCCTTTTCTGGTAAAAGCGTTGAAAAATCCACTTATTATTGACATTTGTGGGTTGAAATCGCTGCGCTGATTTTGATATAATGTACTTGACAGAAACAAATATTAAAAATACGCCGCAGAATATATGCACTTCATACAAAGTGCAATATATCCGGCAAAAAGAGGAGGAACACTTATGGGGAATTATTTTGCCAAACGGGCAGCAGGTACAGCAGCGGCGCTATGCTTTTTTGCACAGCAGATCACTGCAATACCGCCGCAGAGGAACTCGGAGGCCGCAGCAGTCAGCTACTCCAACGCAAATGTAGCCAGTCAGGGAGCTGCGGAAGGTGCAGCCGTTATCAAGGGCAGGAGCGCTGCGGTGACATACGACGACCAGCTCCGCTCCAATGTGCTTGAACTTAACGGAGACAGCTTCGGCAGCGGCTGGCTGCAATTGCCTTCGGATATGTTCAGCAAGGGCTGCAAGGACGGATTCAGCTTCTCGCTGAAATACAAGCTGGACAGCGGTGCCGGAAACTATACCAGACTTTACCAGTTCTCGCCTGTACCATTCGGAGCGGGCTCTGCTCCAAGCTATTCATCGCCGGATATATCCGTTGACCTCAAGGACAAGAAGTCCTACAGAACGAGCGTATTCGTCGGCAAGGGTACAACCACCGAGAATGATGACAAGCACCGGGCTATATTCGATATACAGTCAGCTCCGGACAGCGGAAAATGGCACGAGCTCACTGCTGTATACTCCAGGGATTCTGCAAGCTTCTATATAGACGGCAAGCTGATGTCTATAACCGCAGACGAGACTCTACCGGATGTTATGTCCTCACTGTTCAGTGAAGGCGCTCTGCCTGCATATACATATAATTCCATAGGACATTCGATTTATTCAGACAATGACATAAGAGCGAGCATAGATGACATTGCGATGTACGACTATGCGCTGTCATCCTCTCAGGCAGCAGACCTGCTGGCAAATGCTCTGTACTGCTATACATTCGAGCCGGATACCATAACCGAGGGCTCATCTCTCCCCGAGGAGGAGACTGCCTTTGCCCATGACGGCACAGTCCTGACCAGTATACCGGAATATGAGACCGCCTCCCCTGACGGAACTCTCATCACCAAATTCTGGAAGGATGCAAAGGGCGGATATTACTACTCCGTTGAAAAGCTCAGCGGCGGAGGAATGAGCACAGTTATCGAGCCCTCAAAGCTGGGACTCGTTACTTCCACTGAAGATCTTTCCACAGGCTTCTCGCAGTCCCCTCCTGCGGCATCTGTTGTTGAGCACGACGAGACTTACCCCATGCCATACGGCAAGCACAGCACAGTCACCGACCGCTACAAGGAGCTGTCGTTCCCACTGAAGAAAGGTGATTCAACTCTGACTGTATTCTTCAGGGTATACGATGACGGAATGGGCTTCCGCTATGCCCTTGACCACGGCGCGACCATAAAGGAAGAGACCAGCCAGGTAATATTCCCCGGCAAGAGCAAGTTCTGGGGCAACTGGCCGAATGCCACCTACGAATGGGATATGGTGGAGCTGCCCACAAACAGGGCAAATGAAACGAATGCCACCTATTCCTGCCCCTATACAGGAGTTATCAACGACAAATTCTGGGTAACTGTGACCGAGGCCAGCGTCTTCAACGAGGATGATCCATACTGTGCCGGCGCACTGCAATTCCTGGGAAATTACCATAGTCTGCGCTTCAAGGGCGGCGTAAAAGTTTCCGGCATATCCATGAAGAACGCTTTCCACACTCCCTGGAGAGCAGTGGTTATAGGAGACTCCCTCAGCGAGATGGCTTCCAGTGATCTGATACTAAATCTTAATCCGCCCTCTGTGATCGAGGATACGAGCTGGATAAAGCCCGGCAAGACCGCATGGTCATGGTGGAGCAGCGGCGGAGATTCGCCTGTTGAGTACCACACACAGAAGGACTATATCGACTTCGCAGCCGATAACGGCTGGGACTTCGTCTGCCTTGACTTCGGCTGGGCACTCTGGGACAACAGTGCAGATAAGGTAAAGGAGCTCTGTGACTACGCCTCCGCAAAGGGAATAGGCATATACCTCTGGTACGGAGTCAATAACACGGGACACTCCGGTTACAAGGACAGCGCAGGTAATCCTGCCTATCCATACTATTCACTGCTGGACGAAGCAACTATCGTCCGTGAGTTCAAGCGTATAAAAGGCCTCGGCGTAAGCGGCGTAAAGGTGGACTACTATGAGAGCGACACGCAGGAGACCATGAAGCAGATGAATCTCTGTGCAAGGATAGCGGCTGAGAATCAACTCATGGTGCTATTCCACGGCTGTACCCTCCCACGAGGCGAGAGCAGAACTTATCCCAACATTGTATCCTATGAGGCGGTAAACGGAAGTGAGTTCTATAAATGGGGCACAAGCCCTTCACTGGCAAACCGTGTATCCTATACCTTTACAAGGTGTGTTCCCGGCTCGGCAGACTTCACTCCCACCGGAGTTCCGATATACAACATAAAGGCAACTGCCGGATTCGCCCTTGCAGACACAGTCACCATCGAATCAGGCATACAGCATTTTGCACAGTCCGTATACACCTATCAGGGAAACAAGGCTCTGCCCTTCCTCAACGATGTTCCTGTAGCATGGGACGATATGAAGGTGCTGGACGGCTATCCGATGCAGTTCAACGTCACCGCAAGAAAGAGCGGAGAAGACTGGTATATCGGCGCATCCACACTCTCGGCAAGAACAGTTGAGATAAAACTTTCGGATATCATCAGCGATGACGACGAGTACACTGCCTATATCTTCGGCGACAACAAGGACGGCAGCGAGATAGAGGTAACCGTCCTCGATAAGCTCACCCAAAACAGTACCATAAAACAGCAGCTTCTTGCAAACGGCGGCTTTGCAATGAAGATCACGAAAACCGGCATGAAACTGACAACTCCATACAGCAATTTCAAATTCTATGAGGCCGAAAAGGCAAAGATCAGCGGAAAGGCTTCCATAACCTCCGATAAGAACGGAAAATACAGCTCCGGCGGTGCCTATGTTGGATATATCGGCAGCGGCGCTGACAATGCAGTAACATTTGAAAATGTGGATGTAGATAAGGCCGGCGATTACAAGCTCCGTATATACTACATTTCGGGCGAGCGGAGAAGCCTCAGCGTTGATGTAAACGGCTCAAAGGCTGCCACACTTGACGGCCTCTACGCCAACAGAAACGACTGGTCGGGAATCGCTGCGGCAGATACCACAGTAAAGCTGAAAGAGGGACGCAATACCATAAAGCTCTACAACGCCAACGGATACGGCCCGTCCATAGACCGTATAGCCATTGCTATCCCCACTGAGGACATAGAGGGCGATGTAAATGCCGACGGCAGATTCAATATCGCAGACCTCGTTATGACACAGAGATTCGTCCTCGAAAATGGCTCTCTCGTGGACTGGAAGGCCGGAGACATTTGCAACGATAACAGGATAGACTCTTTCGACCTCACCCTTATGAGACAACTCCTGGCAGAGAAGCTCTGAGAAGAAAAAATGCTCTCCATATATGGAGAGCATTTTATTATGTTTTTTACGGTCAGACTGCTCTGTATTTTCTCAGGAACAGAACATTGAGAATATAGAACACAAGAACGAACAGGAACAGTGCTGCAAGGTAAGGCAATATAGCCGCAAATCCCAATCCGTCTATCAGCACCTTCTTCAATCCCGTTATTGCTTTAATTTGAAAAATAATTCTTAGCAGAACTATAATATACGACCAGTGCCTTTATGACCTTTTTCAATTTCGCACTTGTATTGGCGTTGTCAAGCTTTCTGCTCACATATGTCGGGATACTGTAATGTATTCTTCCTCGGGAACAAGTTCCCATGCACCACAGGTATCATAGAAACTGACATAGATGTACCCTTCGGAAGTATGAATCTCATGCTGCTCGAATCCTTCGCCCCATCCGTCTGAAGCCTGTCCCGAAAGCTCATGAAGCAGCTCATCATACTCATAGCTGTCAAGTTCACCACATATCTGGCAAGTGAAAACGCCCATGAGCCTCTCACCGACCTTTTCAACGGATGGGGATATGGAGTAAACTTTATCGGCGAAACGCTTTCGATCTCTAAGGTAAGCCGTTATACCACGGTTTTCTTCATCATCACACTGATAAGCCTCGATTGCATCGCTGATCTCACTTTGGTACTCAAGGAACTCAAAGTCTGAGAGCTTCTCAGTACATAAGGTCTCTGGCAGCAGTTATCGCTTCATGCTCCTGATATGGGTTTGCTTTCAGCCTTTCAAAGTCTGAGTGAGGCAGGAATATCCATTTCTCAACCTCACAGCGTTTGGTGTTGTGGTCGGAAGCCTTATGCATCAGCTTACCGCTCATAAAGTAGTTATTCATATCTTTTCCTCCTGACATTATTATTCCATAGACAGTAGGCGTGATCTGCTTTCTATGTATCTGCCACAGGAGGCTCAAAAATCGTTCACAGCGGCTTTTGTTGCTCTCGGTGGTACAGCTTCCCGATCTGCCACCGATGCCGTCAGAAACGGCTCACAAATCGCTGATAGGTTTTCTATCACTTGGTTTTCGGGGAAACAAAAAAGGACTCGATTCCAGTGTTTTCACATTTCGTGAAATCCACTAAAACCGAGTCCGAAACTTTGTATACTATTTTTGAGAGACAAAATCGAGATTTGCCTGTATTTCGACCTTTGGAGGGGACTGAATTTGCACTTTTGAGAGTTCAAATTCTTACACATGGCTAAAACAGCCCAATGTCATCTATGAAAATCGAAGTAAAATTTTCGAGATTTGGGTAGCAAAAAAGCCCGATATTTCGGGCTTTTTTGGGCTTATCATCAATTTAGTCATGACGATATGGTTGGGGTGGAAGGATTTGAACCCTCGAAATAACGGAGTCAGAGTCCGCTGCCTTACCGCTTGGCGACACCCCAGAATGTAGTGCTGTTTGATTCAGCTTTATTATTATAGCACTACAACAATAAAAAGTCAATAGGCAAACACATATTTTTTTATTTTAATTTATTCTTCCATAGAATCCAGTTCCTTATATCCCGGGAAAGGATCTCCTGCAAGCCTTAGTTCGGGATTATTGTCGACGATGAACTCTACAGCCTTGTTATATGCGAAAATGGTATTCACAAGCTGATTTCCGCCGTACTCGCCGTCTCGCGTCCAGGTAACAGGCTCCTCGTTGAGGGATGTGAAAGTTATCTTGTTTGTGCGGAAGAAGCGGATATATTCACGGTTTATCTCCTCGTTGATATTGAGCAGTGAGGAGATTATCTGCTGAAGCTGAAGCGGATTTGTCGGCTTCTTTATAAGAACGACCTCAAATTCACCGTCATCCAGTAAAAAATCCGTCATGGACATCATTCCGGCAACAGAAGCGGTATTAGTGACCATACCGTAAATAAATTCATCATCGATAACATTACCGTCATACTCGATACGCATCCTTCTTGCACGTATATTGGCAAGCTGCATAAGACCTGTGAGGATATATGCAGTATGTCCGAAGATATTCTTTATAGGCTGTGACGTCTCATAGGTTATATTGGTAAAAGCGCCGAATGCAACAATATATGAAAAATAATCGTCGTTGAAGCCGCCTACGTCACAGGGCACAGGGCTTCCGGTAACGATATTCCTTGCGGCAGCAACAGCGTCCTTGGGGATTCCGAGGCTTTTGGCAAAGTCATTGGTGGAGCCTGCCGGGATATAGCCTATGGGAATACGTCTCTCACTTCTCATTATACCCTGGAGGCACTGACTGAGGGTGCCGTCTCCGCCTGCACATACCAGCAGGTCAAAACCGTTGGCACAGGCATACTGTGCCTGGACAGCAGCATCGTCTCCGCTCTGAGTAGGATGAACAGTGACCTCATATCCGCCCTTGACGAATTCATCAACGATCTTCCCGAGTTTTTCTGCTATAAGAGCCTTTCCGGCAATAAGATTCACAATAAAGTATAGTTTTTTCATTTCAGTACACCTTTATACGGTAGTATTCATCTTAATAACACTATTATATAACGTTTTTTACAATAATGCAATAGAAATAACACATTTTAAAAAAATATGACTTTTAGTCATTGCTTTAGTTTATCTGCTAAACATACACCATAACTCTCCATACTCTAATCACGCCCCTCCATTCATAAACGGCAAGTCGATGCAGCAGAATAAAAAACTTGCATTTTCAGAAGTGATGTGATATAATAGTTTCCAACGGGGAGCTCGTGGGACGGGCTGAGAGGAAGGTATTACCTTCGACCCTTTACCTGATTTGGATAATGCCAACGTAGGGAAACTGATAATGTCTTTTCACTTTCAGGGAACTGCGTAAGGCTGTTCCCTGATTTTTGTTTCAAGGAGGTTCTGGCATGGTTAAGATAAACGGTGAAATGCTCGACAAGGCCGGCTGTTCTGTCACGGATATACTTGCCGACATGGGAACGAGCGGACAGAGAGTTGCCGTAGAGCTCAACGAGAGCATAGTCCCAAAGGCTGAGTACAGCTCAACTATCCTCAAAGACGGCGATACTGTGGAAGTAGTACGCTTCGTAGGAGGCGGCTGATATGTCGATACCCTCACGAGAAGAGATGTATGCCGCACTTGAAGAACGCCACGGAAAAGAGCTGCAGAAAAAGATTTCCGCAGCCTCCGCCGCAGTCTGCGGACTGGGCGGACTGGGTTCGAACATAGCTATTGCCCTTGCAAGAGCAGGCATAGGCAGGCTCCACATCCTCGACTTCGACAAGGTTGACATATCCAACCTGAACCGGCAGCAATATTTTCCTGAGCAGCTCGGTATGTACAAATCCGACGCTCTCTGTGATACCCTTCGCCGCATAGCTCCCTACTGCGAGATACGCAAGGACTGCGTCAGGCTCACAGAGGAGAATATCCCTGAACTGCTCGGCAATGAGGATATCATCTGCGAGGCCTTCGACAAAGCTGAACATAAGGCTATGCTGGTCAACTGCATTCTGGAAAGAATGCCGGAAAAGTATCTGGTCGCAGGCTCCGGTATGGCAGGCATAGGCCCTTCAAACGCCATAACCACAAAACGCATGATGAAGCGTTTCTACCTCTGCGGAGACGGAACAAGCGATGTGGATGACGGAATGGGGCTGGTGGCTTCAAGAGTGCTGATATGCGCCGCCCATCAGGCAAATGCTGTTATACGCATTATCGCCGGAGAATTTGATGTGTAAAATCCGGAACGTTTTGCCGGTCAGGCTAAGGAAGCTTTTCTGCCTCCTCCGGCGTTCCAATTATTTATAAAGGAGTAATCATAAATGAAAAACGATGACAAGCTTGTCCTCGGAGGACATGAGTTCTCCTCACGTTTTATTCTTGGCTCCGGAAAATACTCCATGAGCCTTATCGAAGCTGCCGTGAACTACGCCGGCGCTGAGATGATAACACTTGCGGTCCGCCGCACCAACTCAAAGGAAAATGAGAACATACTGGATCATATCCCGGAAGGAGTTACTCTCCTGCCCAATACCTCCGGTGCAAGAAACGCCGATGAGGCTGTCCGTATCGCAAGACTGGCAAGAGAGCTGGGCTGCGGAGATTTCGTAAAGGTAGAGATCATGCGTGACTCCAAGTACCTACTCCCGGACAATCAGGAGACTATCCGTGCCACTGAGATACTGGCAAAGGAAGGCTTCATCGTAATGCCCTATATGTACCCGGATCTCAATGCTGCCCGTGATCTTGTGAACGCAGGAGCTGCCTCAGTAATGCCGCTGGCATCCCCTATCGGTTCAAACAAGGGACTGGCTACAAAGGATTTCATACAGATACTTATCGACGAGATAGACCTGCCGATAATCGTTGACGCAGGTATCGGCCGTCCCTCACAGGCCTGCGAGGCTATGGAAATGGGCGCTGCCGCAGTAATGTCGAATACCGCTCTTGCTACAGCAGGTGACCTTCCCGTTATGGCAGAGGCCTTCAAGCAGGCTATACAAGCCGGAAGAAAGGCTTATCTCGCCGGTCTCGGAAGAGTGCTCACAAGAGGAGCCTCCCCCTCAGACTCACTGACAGGATTTTTACACGATTAAAAAATAAATATAAAGGAAGTTGAATTATGAGAAATTACGCTACACAGATGGAAGCTGCCAAGAAAGGCATTATCACTCCCGAAATGGAGATAGTTGCAAAGAAAGAATACATCGAACCTGAACAGCTCCGTGAGCTGGTCGCTAAGGGCGAGGTAGCTATCCCCTGCAACATCAACCACAAGTCCATATCCCCCGAGGGTATCGGAACACGCATGAGAACAAAAATCAACGTAAACCTGGGTATCTCCGGCGATGTCAAGAACTATGACATGGAAATGGAAAAGGTGGACATGGCTATCAAGTTCGGCGCTGAGGCTATCATGGATCTGAGCAACTACGGAAAGACCAATACCTTCCGTCAGGCACTTGTGGAAAAGTCCCCCGCCATGATAGGCACCGTTCCTATGTACGACGCTATCGGCTACCTGGACAAGGATCTCCTTGAGATAAGCGCTCAGGACTTCCTCAAGGTTGTTCGTGCTCATGCTGAGGAAGGCGTTGACTTCATGACTATCCATGCAGGTATCAACCGCCGTGCTGTTGAGGCGTTCGTCCGTGACAAGAGAAAAATGAACATCGTTTCCCGTGGCGGCTCTCTCCTCTTTGCCTGGATGATGATGACCGGCAACGAGAATCCCTTCTACGAGTACTATGACGAGGTGCTCGACATCCTCCGTGAGTATGATGTTACTATCTCTCTCGGTGATGCGCTCCGTCCCGGTTGTCTTGACGATGCTACTGACGGCGGTCAGATAGCTGAGCTTATTGAGCTTGGAGCTCTCACAGAAAGAGCATGGGCAAAGGACGTTCAGGTAATGGTAGAGGGTCCCGGCCACATGGCTATGGATCAGATAGCTGCAAACATGAAGCTCCAGAAGCGTATCTGCCACAATGCCCCCTTCTATGTTCTCGGACCTCTGGTATCTGATATTTTCCCGGGTTACGACCACATCACTTCTGCTATCGGCGGAGCTATCGCTGCTGCAAGCGGCGCAGATTTTCTCTGCTATGTAACTCCTGCTGAGCACCTGAGACTGCCTGATGCTGACGACGTTAAGGAAGGTATCATAGCAAGCCGTATCGCTGCCCATGCTGCTGATATAGCAAAGGGCATCCCTCATGCTATGGATGCTGACAATGCTATGGCAAAGGCTCGTCATGAGCTTGACTGGGAAGAGATGTTCAAGATAGCTGTTGACCCTGAAAAGGCTCGCCGCTACTACGAGAGCACTCCTATCGCTGAGCGCCATACCTGCTCAATGTGCGGAAAGATGTGTGCAGTCCGTACCACAAATATGATACTCAACGGTGAAAAGGTCGAGTTCTGCACAGAAAAATAAAAGAGAAAACGCCGGAGGCGGCAAAAAAATGGGAGTCCAGATGGATGTTATTCCTCTGGCAGAGGGTGAACGAGGGGGACAGCGTCCCCCTGAGCAGCAGTCCGGACAGCAAAGCGTATCCGGACGGACGCCCTGCCTCACTCTCCCCCGGCTTGCCCGACAAAATAACTCCGGCGTTATTTATATTTTTTTAAGAAGGTATTTTAATGGAAAACAATTACTTCGTCGATTCGGATAAGCTCTCTGCGGCTGCCCTGGAAAAAAAGCACCGCCTTGAGAACGATCCCTCCTTCCGCACCGACCATATGAAGTACATGGAGGGTATGGAGCACATAAACTCCGATATCATGGACAAGGTCATGTCCGAAATGAACTCCTACGACTATAACTCCTACACCTACGCCGATGTAAGAGCGGCTCTCAGCCACGATCATTGTACTGTCGAGGACTTCAAAGCTCTCCTCTCTCCTGCCGCTGAACCATTCCTTGAGAAAATGGCGGAGAAAGCACGGCTTGAGACACAGAAGCATTTCGGCAATACAGTATACCTGTTCACTCCGCTCTACATCGCCAATTACTGCGAGAATTACTGCGTTTACTGCGGCTTCAACTGCTATAACGATATCAAGCGAATGAAGCTCAATATGGAGCAGATCGAGCATGAGATGAAGGTCATTGCTGACAGCGGCATGGAGGAGATACTGATCCTCACCGGCGAGAGCCGTGCCCAGAGCAGTGTTGAGTATATCGGCGAGGCCTGCAAGCTGGCAAGAAAATATTTCCGCATGGTGGGCGTTGAGATATACCCAGTAAATACCGAGGAATACAAGTACCTCCACGAATGCGGTGTGGACTATGTTACCGTGTTCCAGGAGACCTACGACTCCGACCGCTACGAGCAGCTCCACCTTATGGGACATAAGCGTGTATGGCCTTATCGCTTTGAAGCTCAGGAAAGAGCACTCATGGGCGGTATGCGAGGCGTTGCAGGCTCAGCTCTGCTGGGACTTTCCGACTTCCGTAAGGACGCTCTTGCAAGTGCCCTGCATATGTACTATCTCCAGAGAAAGTACCCCCATGCCGAGATCTCTCTGTCATGTCCGAGACTGCGTCCAATTGTCAACAATGAGAAGATCAACCCGCTTGACGTTCACGAAAAACAGCTCTGCCAGGTGCTTTGCGCCTACAGGATATTCCTGCCATTCTGCGGCATAACAGTATCCTCCCGTGAGAGTGAATCCTTCCGCAACGGCATCGTAAAGATCGCTGCTACTAAGGTCTCCGCCGGAGTTTCCACAGGTATCGGCGACCACGAGAGCAAGTACACCGGCAAGGAAAACAGTGAAGCTGAAGGCGATGAGCAGTTCGAGATCGCTGACGGCAGAAGCTTCAAAAAAATGTACGAGGATATGTCCGGCGAAGGTCTCCAGCCCGTACTCAACGATTACCTCTATGTCTGATATCATCTGTATCTCAAACCGCAGTCTCTGCCGTGAGGACTTTGCAGCAAGGATGAAGCGTATCGCTGAATGTCATCCAAGGGCGGCTGTGCTCCGTGAAAAGGATCTGCCCGAAAATGAATACCGGGAACTGGCTCAGCAGCTTATCCCTGTATTTAAACGCTGCGGCACTCCGCTTATCCTTCATTATTTCTATGAGACTGCAATATCACTGGGCGTTCAGCGCATACACCTGCCGCTGCATATCCTGCGTGATATGCCGGAGGAGACAAAGCGCAGGTTCACTGTCATAGGCTGCTCCTGTCACTCTGCGGAAGAAGCCCTTGAGGCTCAGTCTCTTGGCGCAGCCTACATAACCGCCGGACACGTTTTCGCCACCGACTGCAAAAAAGGACTTCCGCCAAGAGGTCTGGATTTTCTCCGGAATGTTTGCAGCGCCGTGGATATCCCTGTCTACGCTATAGGCGGCATCTATCCCGGGAATATAGCCGCCGTCCGTGAAGCAGGAGCCGCCGGAGGCTGCGTTATGAGCGGCCTTATGGCTTGCAGCGAACCTGCCGGACTTATCGCAGACTTTGAAAAGGAGCAATAATATGAAGATCAGCAGAAAAGACCTTATACTTTATGCAATAACCGATGAAAAATGCACCGGAGACCGTGACCTCTCCCAGCTTGTCGAAGAGGCAATACTTGGCGGAGCTACCTGCATACAGCTCAGAGAAAAGAATATATCCGATGATGAGCTGACAGAAAAGGCTCTGAAGCTAAAAAAGGTTTGCAGCGCTTACGGTGTTCCGCTCATAATCAACGATAATTACAAGGTTGCTCTGAGAAGCGGCGCTGACGGCGTTCATGTGGGTATCGAGGATGCTCCTGTCCGGGAGATAAGACGTATCGCCGGAAACGATTTCATCATCGGTGCTACTGCCAAAACTGTTGAACAGGCAAAAAAAGCTCAGGCAGAAGGCGCTGACTACATCGGAGTAGGCGCAGTTTTCCCCTCGCCTACCAAAACAAATGCCATCCGCATAACTCAGGAGCAGCTCCGTGAGATCTGTTCCTCTGTTGATATACCGGCTGTCGCTATCGGCGGCATAAGCCTTGAAAATGTTAATGAGATCGGCGACTGCGGTCAAGCAGGCATTGCTGTGGTTTCAGCTGTATTTGCTGCCGACGACGTCCGCTCCGCCGCAGAAACACTCAGAAAAAAGCTCGATAATTAAGGAGGTATCTCTATGTCCGGAAGGATCTCAGTAAAAGGCGAGGGCAAAGTCTCTCTCAGCCCGGATCAGATCATCATCGATCTTACCCTGCAAGCAAAAGATATGGACTATTCCCGTGCGGCTGAACTTGCTGAAAAGCAGATCAGCAGCCTGAAGGAGGCTCTGAGCCGGACTGGATTCAGCTCCGATGACCTCAGGACTGCCGCCTTCAACGTCAGGACAGAATACGAGGGCATCCATGACGAAAACGGCGTATACAGAAACGTTTTCAGCGGATATATCTGCGTACACCAGCTCAGGCTCTCATTCCCTATGGATACGGACAGGCTTGGCGAGACACTGTCAGCTATATCTTCATCGGATACTCAGCCGGAGCTGAACGTTTCCTTCACTCTCAGCGACACCGAAGCCGCTAAGGAGGAGCTCCTGCGCTCCGCTGCTGAAAATGCACGGAAGAAAGCCGATATCCTTGCATCTGCATCAGGCTCTTCCATTGGAAAGCTCGTGGAGATAAGATATAATGTGAATGAGCCGGATTTTGTTTCACCTACCTCATATGAGATGAATGACTGCCTCAGAGCCTGCGGTACAGGCTTCTCTAAAGCTATAAGCTTCAAGCCGGAAAATATCTCCGTCAGCGATACCGCAGTCTTCATCTGGGAACTGAACTAAAACACGCCGATTTGTTTGGCTGTACGTACTGTTTATTGAGGGAAAACCTTTTGAAAAAGGGTTTCCCCGAGTAAACGGTATGCACCACAGAACAAAGCGGCGTGTTTTGTCCCATTTTCATTTCCTAGACGAATATAGAGACAGTGAGAAATATAGCGCTATATCACACCGTAGGAGGTGAAGTCATGACCGACACCGAATGGAACTCGCTCATAAGCAGCTCTCCCCGGCAGGCATTTGAGAAGCTGGTGGACAGCTACGGCGGCTATGTTTACACCATAGTTGTCAGCAAGCTGGGCGGTCTCACAGGCAGAGAAGATATCGAGGACTGCGTCAGTGATATCTTCGTGGAGGTCTACTCCTCGCTCAGAAAATACTCTTCCTCACAGGGCAGCCTGAAAAGCTTCATCAGTAGTATTGCACAAAGGCGTTCTATCGACGCTTTCAGGAAGCTTTCAAGGAGATACTCTGTATCAGTGTCCGCAGATGATGAGGATACCGAGCTGCCGCCCTCCGGGGATGACACTGCCGAAGAAGCTGAAAACGGCATCCTCAGAAAAAAGCTCTGGGATTCTGTGGAGGCTCTTGGCGAACCGGATAAGACTATAATACTGTATCAGTATTTTTATCGCATGGACTGTGTGGATATTGCCGGAAAGCTGGATATGTCACCGGCTGCGGTAAGGAAGAGAAGTCAGAGAGCACGAAGGAAGCTTAAGGATATCCTTGAAAATGAGCTATGAGGTGATATTATGAAAAAAGATCTTATGGATATGCTGGGACAGCCCGATGAAGCCGAGCTTGAAAAGCTGGCTGAGAACTCTCCTCTGCCTGATGAGGCAATGAAGGAGCGCATCGTCAGAGCCTGTCTGGCAAAGACCGGGGAAGCACCCGAAGAACAGGCTGCTGATACAGCCGGCGGCACTGAGATATACCGCCGTCCCCGCTGGACTGCACTTGCTGCCGCTGCTGCCGCATTTGCAATAGTCATTGCCGGCGGCGCAGGCATAGTAATGATCGGAAAGAATATGAAGAAGACCGCTCCTGCGTCTATTGAGAGCAGCTCTGATGTTATAACCGCACCTGCTCCGGCACCCTTTGAGGAGCCTGCAACGTCCAATGACCTGAAAAGCGGCGATACAGTTTCTTCCGTGTCAGGAACGAAACCGAATGTTACCGCATATGTTGCCGGCGCAAACGAGACCTCAACAACTGCTGCCGAATCAGCTACTGAGTCCGGGGCTGTTGAGCCTGCCACCGGAGGTGCTCCTGTGGATACGGGAAGAAGCGGGGAAATGCCTATCGTAACTGCAACTGTAATAACAGATCCGGATATACCGACTGTAACCCAACCTGTCGAATTCTCAGAAAGCGGTAACAGCGATTCGCAGGCGGTCCATCTTCCAAACTACGGAGCAGTCCTGTCCGGAAACTGGAGCAGTACCGGCGGCCACGGAAATATGTCATGGTCTTTCTATGCCGGAAAGGACAGCGTAAATCCGGCTAACGGAGGAAAAGGTGAATGCTATCAGGACGGAGAACTTTACGGAGAATTCAGCTATTACATCTTTGACGGAGAGATAACGATAACCTGGACATCAGGCAAATTGGCCTGCACCGGCATGAAGGGAACTGTCTCCGGCATGGTCAACGGCCGTCCTACTGATCCCTTTGATATCACATGGGACAGCGGCGAAACAGACTACTTCAAATACGATTATAAGGACAAACTTGAAAAGAATGCTTATGAACCGTATTTTGTAGAAGCACGCTGAAAATCGCCCTATGTAGCGGATATATGTAAGTGTGACATTTTTTCCTGACAATATTTATTTCATTTCAGAACGGGAATTTGGCTATTTCCTCAAATTTCCGGCAAAAAAACTGCAAAATCCGCAAAAAACAGTTGAAGTTGTAAAGAAACTTTGCTATAATAATTGTGCATACATAAGGCTGTGTATGCACGATTTTTATTTTATTCGCATATGTCCGATCTGATCTTTATAAGCAAAGCGTAATATATTCAGACCACGCTTCTTTCACGATCGGAATAAATACATAAAAGAAACAGGAGAAAACTATGAAAGCTTACAACAAATTAATGCTCTGTGCAGCTATGGCCGCTGTCGGAGCTGCGGCGGCTGTACCGATCGCCGCTCAGGCTGCTGATACAGCTCCTGCAGCTTCATCATACAGCTGGACAACAGATGAAAACGGCCATATCTTCTGCAATGACGCTAAGGGCGAGCTCCTTACAGGCGAACAGCTCATTGACGGCCAGTATTACCTCTTCTCCGCAAACGGTGTTCAGAAGACCGGCTGGAGAACTGTCAACGGAAAGCGCTGCTACTTTGACCCTTCCACCGGAAAGCCCGTTACAGGCTGGATAGACTACTGCGGCAGGAAATTCTACGTTGACCCCGAGAACGGAAAGGATACGAGCGCTGTCGTTTCCGATGAAAAAGATCTCTATGTTACCGATGAGTTCGGCGCAGTCGTTACAGAGGAAGGCTTCTTTACCTCCAACGACGATCTCTACTTCGTGAACAAGGACGGCAAGGTTCAGACAGGAGAATTCGAGTACAACGGCACTTATTACAAGGTTACTGAGAATAACACTGTCGGTACTGAGTTCCAGAGCACATCTGCCGGCGTATACTACATCAACAAGGACGGCTCTCCTGCAAAGGGACTTATTGACCATAATGATATGAAGTTCCTCCTGGATGAGCACGGAAAAATGCTCACCGGATTCCAGAAGTACAACGGCAAGACATACTATGCTAACGATGAAGGCATCCTCCAGAGGGGGCTTATCGAAATAGACGGCCTTCCCTATTACTTAGGAGAAGACCGTGCTATGATAACCGGTATGCAGAAGATAGGCGATGATACCTACTTCTTCGGTGAGGACGGAGCTGCTGTAACAGGTTTCCTTAAAGTGGGGGATGATACCTACTACTTCGGCAGCGACCGCCTTATGATGACAGGTATCGTAAATATCAACGGCAGTACATACTGCTTCGCTGAAAACGGAAAAATGATGAAGGGCAGATTCGTCATCAACAACAAGAAGTATATCTTCGGCGATGACGGAAAGGCTGTTACCGGCTGGTATACCAGCGAGGGCAAGAAGTATTACTTCAACGCTGACGGAACAATGCTCACCGGCTGGCTCAAGGACGGCGGTCATACCTTCTACCTTGATCCCTCAGACGGTGTTATGCACAATAACTGGACCTACATCGGCAATGACAAGTATTTCTTCACCGAGGAAGGATATATGCTCACAGGACGCCAGAGCATCCGTGGAAACAAGTACTATATCGCTGATGACGGAAAGGTGCAGAAGGGTCTCATTAAGCTTGACGACGGCACCTACTACTTCGATGAAAAAGACGGCTTTATGAAGACCGGCTGGCAGACTATCGGCGGAAATAAGCGCTACTTTGATCCTTCAACCGGCAAAATGGCTGTCAGCACCCGTGTTGACGAATACAATATCGATGCAAACGGAATCGCTTCACCAATGTCTTCCGTTCAGAAGACGGCTGCCGCAGCCATAAAGACTATCGGCACAAATGCTACAACTATCTACAACTACCTCTGTTCAAGATGCAAGTACCAGCATATGGAGGAGACAAAGTCCCTGGCTACTATCAACAGCATGGGCTGGTCATACTTCGCTGACTATGCGCTCAATCATAAATATATGGTATGCTACTATATGGCTGCCGTAACAGACCTCTTCTTCCAGGAGGCCGGCTACAAATCTCGTATAGTATACGGTACAGGCCGTGGTACAGGCGATCACTACTGGAACCAGATACAGGTCAACGGAACATGGCTCAACTATGATATCTGCAACGGCTTTGCAGGAGTTTCCGACTCCTTCCTCAAAACACCTAACAACGCCCTCTATTCAGGCGGACCTAATACCGGAAAGGGCTACGTATTCAGACAGTACGTATACCCAAGCTTTAACTAATATTTTTGGAGGCATTTTTACATGAACTTTAAGCTTACAGCTATTTGTGCCGCTGCCGTACTCTGTGCGGCTTCGGCAGTATCCTGCGGAAAAGACAAGGACAGCAGCAGCTCTGACGTAATACTCGACATAAACACAACTACTTCCACTGAGGCAACCTCTGAGTCAGAGGAAGCTACAACTGTAACAACTACCGGCAAGAAGGACGACAAGAAAACTACAACTACAACTGCCAAGAAGGAAGAGACAGTTACCACAAAGGCTGCTGACACAGAGCCTGAAACTGCCGCTCCAGATCCGGAGCCGGGCGATAACAACGAGCCTGAGGATCCTGATGTATCAACTCCCGATCCTGATCCGGTGGAGACTCCTACAGAGGCTCCTAAGCCGCAGAAGACTACTTTCAGCGCTGGCGATCTGGATCAGCCGGTCGATAATTTCCTGGCTGCTCTCGGAACTCCTTCCTACACAGGACAGGCTGAGGCTTGCATACCAAAGGGCGATGCGGGTGATGTGCTCTTCGTTTATGAATACCCGGATATCAAGTTCGAGTGCTATTCCTCCGGCGGTACAAAATACGTTTACAATATCTACATCAAAGGCGGAAACTACTCTACTGACAAGGGCATAAAGGTCGGCTCCTCCAGAAATGACGTTACTGCTGCCTACAGCGATGCTATGACCTTCGGCAGCGATATCTCCAGCGGAGAGCTTTACTTCGTTATGAGCGGCGATACCGTTTCCGAGATACAGATAAACAGCTGATAAAGGAGGAACTGTTTTGGTTTTCAGCAGTCCCGTATTCCTTTTCATATTCATGACCTCGGTGTACATCCTCTACAGGATGATGCCCCGTATGACCGCTAAAAACGTCCTGCTGCTGATATTCAGCATAGCATTCTACACCTACGGCGAGCCTAAGGCTGTAGTGCTGATGATAATATCTATCCTCATGAACTACGGCTTCGGTCTGGCAATGAAGCAGGAGAATAAAGCGAGAAAGCCGGTGCTTGCCGTGGCAGTCACCGCAAACCTGATCATGCTGGGTATTTTCAAGTACGCCGGCTTCGGAGCAGATCTGCTCAACAGTCTGCCATTCGTCAGCGTTCCGGTGCCTAAGATAGCCCTTCCGATAGGTATATCCTTCTATACCTTCCAGGCCATGTCCTATGTCATCGACGCATACAAGGATCCGAAATATATACAGAAGAACCTGTACAAGCTGGCTCTGTATATCACCTTCTTCCCGCAGCTTGTGGCCGGTCCTATCGTAAAATACTACGATTTCGCAGACCAGATAGACCACCGCAGAAACGATCCCGAAAAGACTGCTCAGGGAATAAGGCGCTTCATTATCGGACTTTCAAAGAAGCTGCTCATCGCAAATACCATGGCTCTTGCCGCAGACTATGTATACGGTCTGGACAACTCCCAGCTTACTCTGCCTCTGGCATGGCTGGGTGCTGTATCATATCTGTTCCAGATATACTTCGACTTCAGCGGTTACAGCGATATGGCTATCGGTCTCGGTGCAATGTTCGGCTTCACCTTCAAGGAAAACTTCAACTATCCGTATATCTCCCAGAGTATGCAGGAATTCTGGCGCAGATGGCATATCTCCGTATCCACCTGGTTCAAGGAATACCTCTACATCCCTCTCGGCGGAAACCGCAAGGGAAAGGTGAGGACAGCCCTCAACAAGCTGTTCGTGTTCTTCTGCACCGGCCTCTGGCACGGCGCAAGCCTGAACTTCATCGTCTGGGGACTCATAAACGGCGGATTCCTCATGCTGGAATCCTACAATATTCTCAACACTAAGAAATGGCCCCGGTTCTTCCGGCATTTCTATGCTGTGCTCGCAACAATACTCGCATTCGTATTCTTCCGTGCCGATGACCTGGGAGCTGCCTGCCGCTTCATAGGCAGGATGTTCGATCTCTCCAGCTTCACAAGCACAGGATACTCCATGTTCATGGCTCAGCTCACTCCTATGTACCTGACTATGCTGGCGCTTGCAATTGTATTCTCAACACCGGTCATAAAGGTGCTGAGAGAACGCCTGACCGCTCCGAGGGCTGCTGCCGCCGGAGAGTCCTGCGCTTATGTGGTGTCGCTGCTGCTACTTGCAGTTTGCATCATCACCCTTTCATCCGCTTCCTACAATCCGTTCATCTATTTCAGATTTTAGGAGGTGCCGGCTATGAAGAAAACTATACTTTACAGGATATATGCTGCCGCATTCATAGGTATGTGTCTTGCTCCGGCAGTTCTCATGCCTGTGGCAAAAAATTCCGATTCCAAGGAAAAACGTGCGCTTGCTCCCGCTCCCGAGTTAAAGACTGAGGACGGAAAGCTGAATTTCGGTTTCTTTGACGATTTCAGCAAATATTTCTCCGAGCATTTCGCCTTCCGTCAGGAACTGGTAACGGCTGACGGAAGACTAAAGTCCACTGTTCTCGGCACTTCACCTAATCAGGACGTCATCGTGGGCAAGGACGGATGGCTGTATTACGGTCAGACAAAGAACGATTTTCTCAATATCAACTGCCTCAGCGAAAGAGGTATAAACAATATCGTAAACAATATCAGTATAATGAACGACTGCTGTCAGGCGGCAGGCTGTCAGTACATCTTCACTGTGGCTCCAAACAAGAATACAGTGTATCCGGAGCATATGCCCTTCAACTACAAGCCATCCGACAACAAGAACAACTATGTCAGACTGGCAGAAAAGCTCAGTGGCCAAAGCTTCTGGTGCGATATGAAGGAGACTATCCTCAATGCAGACTCGAGCATCCCGCTCTACCATAAGACCGATACCCACTGGAACAATATGGGCGCTTATGTGGGACACGCTAAGCTCATGGAAATGCAGAACAGACAGGCCTGCTCCGCCGGCACACGCTGGTTCACCCGTGATGACCGTCTCGGCGATCTGGCCGCAATGATATATCCCTCTGAGGACGCAAAGGATACACAGGTCTACAACGATTACGAATTCACATACAATTACCGTGGGCGCTTCCGTGCTCTTGACGATATAACCATAAATACCACCTGCGAGAAAGGTTCAGGAAAGCTCCTGATGTACCGTGATTCCTACGGTGAGGCTATACTGCCTTATATGGCTGAATCCTATTCCGCCGCAGAATTCTCCCGTGCAGTGCCATACCGCCTTGACGGTATTGCAGATGAGACTGTCATCGTTGAGATAGTGGAGAGGAACTTAGGCGATATCCAGAAATATGCGCCTATAATGTGCGCTCCGGAGACTGAGGTTCCTCAGGCAGACGGACTGTATAACGGATCCGGCGCTGAGATACACTCAGATGACAACGGTATGCTTACCCATGTTTACGGCGTTCTGCCCGACGAATGTTTTACCGGCGACAGCGCTGAGATATTCGTCACCGCCGGTGATACCACATACAAGGCGTTCAACTGCTTCGAGGATAAGCTCCTCGATCGTGAAGGAGAGACCTGCGACAATGGTTTCTCACTCTATATACCTACAGAAAAAGCTCCTGACGGCAGCAGTTTCACTGTAACAGTCGTCTGCGAGAACGGAAGAGCTATACAAGTCGATTTTTAACAGAAAAGAGAAGTGATAACAATGAGATCATTAAAACTTACAGCCCTCGTTTCAGCCGCTTCTATGGCAGTTCTCTCTGCTATCCCTGCCGGTGCGGCAAACGCAAGCACTCCTGATATCAGCAGCTATTTCGTCAAGCCTACCTTTGAATACTTCAATGAGGCTGACGTAAACGGCATTGTGGGATTAAAGCTTCCCAAGACCGTTTCTGCTCATGTTGAGGTTACTTTCGATTCGCCTGAGGGACTTGCTTTCCCCTACTACACAACCGATGTCAAGGCCGGCGGAATAGCTGCCTTCCAGATCGAGGGCTACAGCAATACCAAGGACGACTACCGCAACTACCATATCAATATCCAGATGACAGGCGGCACCTACAACACTTCCGCTTCACCATTCACTGAGGAATTCACTGTTCCCGATATCAATGACGATCCGGACAGCTTTGTTGCTGTAGGATACGAATTCAAGCTCGATGACAAGATCAGTGAATCAGATATCGAGTATACAGGAACCAAACAGCTTACAGGCACCTATAAGGGCAAGGAGGTCACTGCCGATATCAAGAGCTACAATCTCCACCTGAACGGCGTTATCAAGGGTGATGTTACCGGTGAAGGCGTTGTTGACGGCTCAGATGCTACACTGGTGCTGAAGGAATTCGGCGCTCAGCTTGCAGGCCAGGAAACAACTCTTGATGACCGTCAGAGACTTGCCGCTGATGTTGACGGAGACGGAACTGTTGACGGTTCTGACGCTACACTGATCCTAAAATACTTCGGTCTTATCTGTGCCGGACAGACACCAAACTGGGACGATATCATTCCCAAGAACTAAAACCTCCCCATTACCATAATAAAAACAGGGCGTGATAAACAAGCTTTATCACACCCTTTTATTATATCTCCGGCAGTATTCTTATGCCGTATTTGTCATTGAGCCTGCGGATATATCCGGAATTAAAGTCAGCCCGTGTCTCCTTGTCCGAAAGCAGCTCCTCCTCCGGAAGAGCCTGCACCGCTTCAGCTATATCTGCTGCAAGCCCGTACTCCCCGCTGCTCAGGGCAGCAACAAGCCGGCGGAATGAAGCGACCACAAATCCGGTGGCAATATTTGGAATATATCTGCGGAGGGAGATATCCTGCACGAAAACATTTCCTCTCTCACCGGTCATGACTGCAAGCATATCCTCAGCTTCCGCAAGACTGCCGGGGTCGCTGATTCGGGCAGCTATATCTGCCGCAGTCCGTCTTATCCTGTCGTACAAGCCTGTCACTCCTTATTCACATAGCTGATGAGCTTGCCGAGACAGAGCTCAAAACAACTGCCGTACCACTGCTCATCAAAGCAGTCAAGAGTAGCCTCAATACAGTCAGCAGTGTAATTCACGGATATATCTATGGCCTCCTGTAGGGACTTTCCAAGTGCGATCGCTCCTGTAAATACGCTGGAGAAGATATCACCGGTGCCGTGTACAGTCTTATCTATATTGTTGCGGAAGGAGTAGAAGAACTCCCCTGTTCTGGAATCATAAGCCGCTGCGCCCTGCTTCTCATTGTCGAAATGTACTCCTGTCAGCACTGGAGTTGGACATCCCAGCTCTGCCAGCCGTCTCAGCACATCCTCGGCATATGCCCTGTCATAATTCTCGGTATACGGTATTCCCAGCAGGAAGGCAGCTTCAGTCATATTCGGGATGATATAGTCTGCCTTTCCGCAAAGTTTCTTCATCTCGTCCACAAAATCTCCGGTAAAGCCGGTATAGAGCTTTCCGCCGTCCGCCATTGCCGGGTCGCAGACAATGAAATTATCCTCTGTACCAAAATCGTCAAAAAAGTCTGAGACGATGTGTATCTGTTCCTTTGAACCGAGATAGCCTGTATATATCGCATTGAATTTCAGTCCCAGCGACTTCCAGTGTGCGGCGATATCCGGGATATCGCTGGTCAGGTCACGGAAGGTAAATCCTGTGAATCCACCGGTATGTGTGGAAAGCACTGCTGTAGGGATGACCGCTGTTTCTATGCCCATTGCCGATATTACCGGAAGCGCTACTGTCAGTGAGCACTTGCCGAAACATGATATATCCTGAATGGTAACGACTTTTTTCATATAACACTCTTCTTTCGGTACTATGGATCAACGAAAATAATACTATCGATTAATATTATACACCAAAGCCGTTATAAGGTCAATAGCGCATTATTAAAAATGCACATTTACTTTACCGCTTTATATCTGCAAATCGTTAAATTGATAATTGACACTTTGCTGCCGTCATGTTATAATTATTGTAAATTTATGATGTTTTGATTTTGGAAGTGGAAGTCCTATTTCGTAAGCCGCCTTCGGCGTAACATTTTCTCTAAGGAGCTGAATTACGTGAAAAACACCTTTGGTTCAAGCGTTTCTATAACTATTTTCGGCGAGAGCCACGGTGCCGCTATCGGTGCTGTGCTCGACGGTCTCGCCCCAGGTATCCCCGTTGATGAGGAGTTCATCGCCCACCAGATGGATCTCCGCAAGGCTGTGGGATCAATTTCTACTGCCAGACATGAGGCAGACAAGGTAAGGATACTCAGCGGAGTTTTCAACGGCAAAACTACCGGTACGCCCATTACCTTCATGATCGAAAATCAGGATCAGCACAGCCGTGATTACGGCGAGCTGGCTTACAAGGCTCGTCCCGGCCACGCAGACTTCACCGCCATGATGAAGTACCACGGTCACCAGGATTTCCGGGGCGGCGGACACTTCTCAGGACGTATTACCGCCGGTATCGTTGCTGCCGGAGCAGTTGCGATAAGTGCTCTTAAAGCGAAAGGCATTCTCATCGGCACACATATCCTCTCCTGCGGAGGTATCTGCGACAGAGGCTTCTCCAGTGACATTGAAAAGGACATTCTCAGCCTTGGCAGCAAGGAATTTGCCGTTCTTGATGACAGTGTGCGTCCCACAATGACCGAAAGGATAGAGGCTGCAAAAAACAACGGAGACAGCGTCGGCGGACGGCTCGAAACTGCTGTGTACGGCTTCCCGGCAGGCGTCGGCGAGCCCTGGTTCGACACCCTCGAAAGCATGATCTCCCATATGTTCTTCAGCATCCCTGCCGTTAAGGGAGTTGAATTCGGTGACGGATTCGCTCTTGCTGATATGCTCGGCAGTGAGGCCAATGACCATTTCCGCAGCTGTGGCAGCTCCGCCTGTACCTCCAGCAACCACAACGGAGGAATCCTCGGCGGAATTTCCAGCGGTATGCCGATCATCATACGCACGGCTATAAAGCCCACACCATCTATCTATAAGGAACAGGATACCGTGGATATGCGTGATATGTCTGATACCACCCTCACTATAAAAGGCCGCCATGATCCTGCTATCATACACCGGGCAAGAGTTGTACTGGACAGCGCTGCTGCTCTCGTTCTCTGCGATCAGCTTGCTCTCCGCTTCGGCACCGACTGGCTCGCCGCCCAGGTATAAAACGATCAGAAGCGTATGGTTTCGCTTGAAGAATATGTTAGGTACTCGGGGAAAACCTTTCTGAGGAA
>JAAYBK010000191.1 GCA_012718885.1 Ruminococcus sp.
GCTGTATCAGAGGCTATGAGAGCATGGGTAAGCCGCATAGATGATACACATTACTGCCTCGGTTCAGTTATGGGTCCTCATCCCTTCCCGACTATCGTCAGGGACTTCCAGGCTGTTATCTCCCGTGAATCAAGAGCCCAGATCCTCGAGGCGGAAGGCCGTCTCCCGGACGCTGTTCTCGCCTGTGTAGGAGGCGGCTCCAACGCTATCGGCAGCTTCTACCACTTCATCCCTGATGAAGGAGTACGCCTTATCGGATGTGAGGCAGCCGGCCGTGGTATCGACACCTTTGAGACTGCTGCTACAGTAAATACCGGAAAGATCGGTATCTTCCACGGCATGAAGTCCTACTTCTGCCAGGATGAATATGGTCAGATTGCTCCTGTTTACTCTATCTCAGCAGGACTTGACTATCCCGGCGTCGGCCCTGAGCACGCTCATCTCTACGATATCGGCCGTGCAGAATATGTGCCGGTAACTGACGACGAGGCTGTAAACGCATTCGAATATCTTTCAAGAACAGAGGGCATCATCCCTGCTATAGAATCAGCTCATGCTGTTGCACACGCAATAAAGCTCGCTCCGACCATGGACAAGGATCAGATAATGCTGATAACCATATCCGGCCGTGGTGACAAGGACTGTGCCGCTATCGCACGCTACAGAGGGGAGGATATCCATGAGTAATATCAAAGACGCTTTCAGAAACGGAAAAGCTTTCATACCTTTTATAACCTGCGGAGATCCTGATCTTGAAACCACAGCAAAGGTCGTTCGGGCTGCCGCAGAAAACGGAGCGGATCTCATCGAGCTGGGAATCCCCTTCTCCGATCCTACCGCAGAGGGACCTGTTATCCAGGGCGCTAACATACGTGCCCTTGCCGGAGGAGTTACTACAGACAAGATCTTCGACTTCGTTGCCGAGATACGCAAAGATGTAAAAATACCAATGGTATTCATGACATACGCAAATGTGGTATTCTCCTACGACGCTGAACGCTTCATGGCAAGATGCTGCGAAACAGGCATTGGCGGAATCGTTATCCCTGATCTTCCATACGAGGAAAAGGGAGAATTTGCAGATGTTGCAAGAAGGTACGGCGTTGATATAATTTCGCTCATCGCTCCTACCTCTGAAAACCGCATCGCTATGATTGCAAAGGAAGCTACCGGCTTCATATATGTTGTTTCAAGCCTCGGCGTAACCGGTGTCAGAAGCGAGATCACTACCAATATAGATGAGATCGTTAAGGTCATACGTGAAAATACAAATGTGCCATGTGCTGTAGGATTCGGAATTTCTACTCCTGAACAGGCCAAGGCAATGGCTGCCGCATCAGACGGTGCGATCGTCGGATCTGCTGTTGTTAAGCTTATCGAGAAGTACGGCAGAGACTCTGCCCCATATGTTGGCGAATACATAAAATCTATGAAGGACGCTGTAAGCAAGGCGTGAAAAATTTAAGGACGGTCAATGACCGTCCTTTTTATTTGCGTATATTTTTCCCTCAATTGTCAATAATATGACCGGAGGTGTTATACGTGAAGAAAAATATGTTTTCCGACAATAACATGAAAAAAAGCTCAAAGGGCTTTTATACGGCACTGGGTATCAGCGCTGTTATGATAGGCTCAGCCTGCTATTTCGCATACGACCAGGGACAAAAACTGAAAGAGCAGCCATCGCAGGACAAGGTAATATCTGTTCCGGAAGCCCCTGTAATCAACCGCTCAACCGGTATCCCCCGTGTTACCGCTCCTGTTCTGCAAACCACTGTGCCTGTGCGTACAACTTCTGTTCATACGGCAAAAGCCGTCACCACTGCACCGGTAAGAACTCTCCCGGCCTCAGAAATAATATTGACAGAGGCGGTAAGGCCGGACACTCCTCCGGTCGTCCCAGACAATCCCCCTATACAGGTAACTGCTGAGAAACTGGAAAATGCCAAGCCGCCGCTGGCTGATGTAAGCAATGTTCTGGAGCCATTCAGCGGAACTGAGCTTGTAAAAAGCTCCACCACCGGCTACTGGCAGACCCATAACGGGACTGATATAGCCGCTGAAGTCGGTGCTGAGGTGTACTCGGTATCTTCCGGCGAAGTTGTCGATGTGTCAAATGATCCGCTCTGGGGTGTGACTGTAACTGTCGATCACCATAACGGCTTTGTATCAAAGTATTGCAGCCTCGGTTCAGATCTTTCCGTGCAGAAAGGCGATACCGTCGCCAGCGGCCAGCTTATCGGAGCTGTGTCCCAGACTGCTGATATAGAAAGCGCTTCCGATCCGCATCTGCATATAGAGCTCAAACACCACGATAGCTTCATCGACCCCATGTCAGCTTTCCCCTCTGAATAAATAACGCCGGCAGTCTTTTTGTCTGCCGGCAAATTTATTTACATATCAGCAAGGCTTTTGAATTTGCTCTTCAATGCCGGATACAGTTCCCTGTAAAGCTGATAATATTTCTCATAAACAACAGTATTTCTAACATCAGGCGACTGCTCCTGACCAGTTCTGACGATCTGTCCGCAGGCCTCATGTACACTGCTGTAGATGCCCGTTCCGACACTTGCAAGGATAGCTGCACCGAGAGCAGGCCCTTCCTCGGAGGAAATAGTCCTTACGGGACAGTTATAAAGATCCGCCAGCATAGAGCGCCAGAGCTTTGACTTTCCGCCGCCTCCGCAGGCCATCATATAATTTATACTTATATCCATATCCCTGAACACCTCTATACAGTCGCGGAGCGAATATGCCACGCCCTCCATTACTGCCCTGAGCATATCCTTTTTTGTATGGATAGCTGAAAGTCCGAAGAAAACTCCTCTTGCATCAGGGTCAAGGTGAGGTGTACGCTCGCCCATAAGGTAGGGCAGATAGAGGAGCCTGTTTGCTCCGACAGGAACGGTCTCCGCCTCTCTGTCCATAAGGATATATTCATCTGTTCCCATAAGACGGGCAGTTTCCTTTTCTGCGCCGCAAAAATTATCCCTGAACCATTTCAGCGACAATCCGGCACTCTGAGTAACACCCATAACGTGCCATTCGCCGGGAACCGCCGCACAGCAGGTATGGACTCTGCCTGCCTTGTCTATGGAGATAGCAGATGTATGTGCGAAAATAACTCCGGAGGTACCGATCGTTGTGAAGGCCGTACCGTCAGATACAACGCCTGTACCAACAGCTGCCGCTGCATTGTCGCCTGCGCCGCCGACCACAGCAGTCCCCTCACAAAGTCCCAGCTCATCTGCCGCACTCTTTGTCAGCTCTCCGGTTATCTCGCAGGATTCATATACCCGGCCGAACCAGTTTTTATCTGCTTCAAAGGCCGATATCAGCTCATCCGACCATTTCCTTTCCGGAACATTGAGAAGCTGCATACCGGAGGCGTCGCTGACATCTGTTGCATACTCTCCGGTAAGGATGAAGCGCAGATAATCTTTCGGCAGGAGCACATGAGCTATCCTGCTGTATATCTCCGGTTCGTTATTCTTTACCCACAGAAGCTTTGCCGCAGTCCAGCCTGTAAGGGCAGGATTAGCAGTTATCTCTACCAGCTTATCCCTGCCTACCTTAGCTTCCATTTCAGCTGCTTCCGCAGCTGTACGCTGATCGCACCATATTATCGCAGGCCTCAGGATATTGTTATCCTTGTCAAGTAGCACAAGCCCATGCATCTGACCGGCAATGCCTATGCCCTTCACATCCTCTTTCCTGACACCGCTTTTAGCGACCACTGTCCTGACTGTTCTCAGCATTGCATTTTTCCAGTCATCAGGTGCCTGCTCTGCGTATCCGTTTTTCGGCTGGTACAAAGGATATTCAGCCGTATCAGAAGCTACCTTTCTTCCCTTCTCATCAAACAGCACTGTCTTTGTGCCGCTTGTTCCGCAGTCGATACCAATAAGATATGCCATAGAGTGCCTCCTCTCAGAATACCTTCTCAAGCTTTATGCTTATGCCATAGATCATACTGTATGATGTAATGATATCGTATTCGGTCACGCCGTCTCCTTCCGGTATCTGGCATGGCGCTGCAAATTCCAGTGATGAGGAGCCATGATAATTAGATCTTGTTGCACTTACTATAAGAGTGCAGGCTCTTCCGTCCGTCTCAAACACCAGCATACCGCTTTTATCCATTTCACGCTTCATTACTGCGCCGTTCTTGTCCTTGAGCATACAAACGAATCTGCTCCATGCTCCTGCGAATGATTTTTTCTTATTGATTATTATCTTTCTCATTATTTCTCTGAC
>JAAYBK010000192.1 GCA_012718885.1 Ruminococcus sp.
AGGATTATCGATATACTGCACTTCGCCGTTGGTCATAGTGACCTTGTAGATAACAGAAGGGGCAGTGGTGATAAGATCAAGGTTGTATTCTCTTTCAAGTCGCTCCTGGATTATCTCCATGTGGAGCAGGCCGAGGAATCCACAGCGGAAGCCGAAGCCGAGAGCGATAGATGTCTCAGGCTCAAAGGACAGTGAAGCGTCATTGAGCTGGAGCTTTTCCAGTGCCTCGCGGAGATCGCCGTATTTTGCTCCGTCAGCAGGGTATATACCCGAGAACACCATTGGATTGACCTTTCTGTAGCCCGGGAGAGGCTCATCGCAGGGACACTCATCGTTGGTGACGGTATCACCCACCTGAGTATCGCCTATACTCTTGATAGAAGCGGCTATATAGCCAACCTCGCCGGCTGTAAGGGAGCCGTTGTTGACGAGGGAGGTAGCGTCCATGAAGCCGGCTTCAACAACATTGAAGACTGAGCCTGTAGCCATAAGGCGGATATTGTCGCCCACCTTGACGGTACCCTCCTTGACTCTGACGTAGATGATAACTCCCTTGTAGGAGTCGTAATAGCTGTCGAATATAAGAGCCTTCAGCGGCTTGTCCGGATCGCCCTTGGGAGCCGGGATATCGGTAACTATCCTTTCCAGCACCTCCTCGATGTTGGTGCCCATTTTAGCAGATATCCTCGGAGCGTCCATTGCCGGGATGCCGATTACGTTCTCCACCTCTGAGCAGACTCTTTCCGGTTCTGCTGACGGAAGATCGATCTTGTTTACAACGGGAACGACCTCAAGGTCATGCTCTATGGCAAGGTATGTGTTTGCCAGAGTCTGAGCCTCGATGCCCTGTGAAGCGTCGACCACCAGTATAGCTCCCTCGCAGGCAGCAAGTGAACGTGATACCTCATAGTTGAAGTCAACATGGCCTGGGGTGTCGATGAGGTTGAAGATATAATCCTCGCCGTCTTGGGCGGTATATTTTAGTCTTACTGCACGGGCCTTTATGGTTATGCCCCTTTCACGCTCGATGTCCATATTATCGAGGAGCTGATCCTCCATATCACGGATAGCGACAGTCTCCGTCTTTTCGAGGATACGGTCTGCAAGTGTGGATTTACCGTGATCTATATGAGCGATTATGCAGAAATTTCTGATCTTATCGTTAGCCAAAAGTTTTACCTCTTTCCTGTGAACTGAACAAAATATATCAAGATAATTATATCAGAAAATCCCTTGCTTGTAAAGAGTTTTTTTGCAAATACGAACATATGCGGAATATACCCCGGGGATAATCAAAAATTTCGTTTTTTCATCATTACTGGTCATAAAGTGCGAAAAATCGGCGAAGCCCTTGACATATTGTATAAATGACATTATAATAAAGGTGTATTAAAGGCGGAAAGGCACTTCCGCCGGAAAAGGGGTTCGAAAATGTCAAAGAGAATAGTATCGGCAGCCCTCGCTGCCACCGCTGCTGCTGTAGTAGGCGTATCAGCATCCGCAGCGGACAAGAACTATACCCTGACAGATCTGAATGAGCTGAATGACGGTCTTCTTGGCCGCAGTGAGATCAACGGCGAATATGATCTGGATGCTGACGGAAAGGTGGACGGCTTCGATATGGTATTGATGAGGCAGGACATTTCCAGGCAGACAGGGGAAAGAAGAGAATCAACATATGTGGCGACTGAGGAGAACGTGAATTTCATAGGCAGAAATCTGCACAGCGAAGGAATCACATGGCTGGTGCAGAGCGGATCGGCAGTCGAATTCAAAGTCAGCGCTTTTTCAGCGGGGATAACCCTGAACGGTGACTCCGGCATAAGGAACGGAGAGGAGTATGCCCCGAGGTATGCAGTGCTACTTGATGATGAGGTCATATTTGATGACGTTCTGACTGAGAAGACGAGAAATATCGAGCTTTTCAGCGGTACAGAGATAAGGAATGCTAAGGTAAAGGTGA
>JAAYBK010000018.1 GCA_012718885.1 Ruminococcus sp.
GAAGCTTTAAGTGTTACAATAAATCATAACGCCGGAGGCGGCAAATAATGGGAGTCCAGAGGGATGTTATTCCTCTGGCAGGGAGGTGTGCGAGGAGGGGCAGAGCCCCTCCTGAAAAGTAGTACAGTGAGCGAAGCAATGCTGTACGGACGCTCTGCAAATGTAGATCCCGGCTTGACCGGCAAGATAATGTGTCGGTCAAGCCGACGGAAAGATGTGAAGATAAGCCGTCCGGAAGGCGCTTCGCTGTCCGGACTACTTCTTAGGGGGGCGCTGTCCCCCTCGGTCTCACCCCCCGCCAGAGGAATAACATCCCTCTGGACTCCCCTTTTTTGCCGCCTCCGGCGTTGTTTTTATTTTATTCCATATAAAAAGGGTGTGATAAATCTTTTATCACACCCTTTTACTATTTATCAGAGTTTCTTCTTCTCATCTTCAATGAGCTTTATAAGATCGTCTACAGACATATCAGCAGTTGACTTCTTCTTCGCAGGAGATGAGTTCTTCTTTATGATATCTGAGATATCAGGCGAACTGCTCTTCTTCGGAGTTGCTGCCGCAGGCTGTGCGGACTGGCTTCTGAGCGGAGTTGTCTTCGGAATGTCACTTCTGGACATCTCTGCAAGCTTTGCCTTGGAAAGTACGCCTGTGATGTCAGGTGTTGTCTCAGCAGGCTTCTGCGGAGTGCTTGTAGCCTTTATGTTGAGTGAACCTGTCCTCTCTGCCTCAGCTGTCTTTCTGAGCATTTCTTCTCTGAGAGCGTCTGCTGTAGGAGCTGTGGATGAGCTTCCGCCCATATTTCTTGCAGCAAATGTTGACTCAGCACTGCGCTGTGCCTTGAACTGCATTGTGCGCTCCTTTTCCTTCTGATAAGGAGAATCGTGGTTGACCTTCTTCTGGCTGAAGTTCTCGGCAATGGACATCTTCTTGCGCTCCAGCTCGTCGCTTGGAGGAAGTTCCTGGCTGGCCTCGAAGAGAGGATTGCCGGTCTTTGCATGAGATCTTCGTGCTTCGCTGTTCTTTTCTGACTCGTCATACTCGTAGAAATCGAAATTCTCGTCATCATCGAAATCAGACTTAGTGGAAACTATCTTTGCGATAAGGAATATTACAAGGATAACGCAGGGAAGGATGAGCTCCAGGAGGATGCCGGGGATGCTCTTTGTGAAAGTGATGAATTTTCCGAGCTCCTTGCTCTCAGGATATCCTGTAGCGATAGCCACGATCTTATCCTTTGTGATATTCTCGCTGTCAACAGCCTTTGCATTGGCTGTTGAGTATTTCTCAGTTCCGTCCTCAGCAGTGATAACGTCGTTTATGCTTCTTACTGAGAGCTTATCGGGCGAATCAGCAGGATAGCAGAGCACTATATCTCTCTTGAGTATGGTATCATTCTTTACTTCCTTTGCGATAAGAGCTGAACCGGAGTTTACAATGCTTCCGAGATCATCGCTGTCGCTTACCACGTAGATATATCTTCCGAAGAGATGAGGAGTTTTTCCTCCGGAGAACGCAACGTTGACGGCTAATGATAAAACTATAAATATGATGCAGATTATTGCAATAAATACTTTAAGTAGTGAGATTCCCTTTTTCTTTTCCATAAACGATCACTTTCCTTTTCTTCATTCTGATAGTCTTTTTTTCTTTCTACACTTTCTCTCCGGATAATACCGGATCTTTTGCCATAAAATACAGGCATAAAGATATTATACCACATATCGTTCAAGATTTCAAATGTTTTTGTTGTTATATTTTTAAAATATGTCGCATAATGGTGGCTTTGTATAAAATATAGTGAATATGCACAAAGTTTGAGGATAATAAATTCCTGCCTTGTGATTACTCACAATAAGCATTGCCTGCTTTTTAGCAGTGTATACTAAGTTTTCGTTGAATCCTTGTAAAGTGTAGATTTAGTTGACAAATATTTGTTGAAATATACAGTTGAAAAAAATAAAAAAAAATAGTATAATATTTGTATACCTTTTGTAGAATTATCTGCGGCATATGGCTAATAGCCGTCTGTCAACTCTAACGGATAATATACAAACTGTAATAACGCCGCCCTGCGGCAGAATGGAGATCAAATATGGCAGCAAAGAAAGCAAATCCTCTTATGGACATCATTAAAGATGAGTTTCCCAAAAAGCTTCAGCTCCTCTACAGCGTTTCTCCCGAGGAAGCATCTGATAAGCAGGTTTATCAGGTACTTTCATCTATAATCGTCGAGATACTCGGCTCCAAAAGACAGAGCTTCGTGAACCACACCTACTCTGTCGGCGGAAAACAGGTATATTACCTTTCTATGGAGTTCCTTATGGGACGCTCCCTTAAAACAAGCCTGTACAATCTTGAACTGGCCGACGGCGTAAAGGCTATGCTCAAGCAGTATGATATAAACCTTGATAAGATATACGACTACGAACCGGATGCCGGTCTCGGAAACGGCGGCCTCGGCCGTCTCGCAGCCTGCTATCTGGACGGTCTTGCTACAGAGGGATTCCCGGCTATGGGCTATTCTATCTGCTACGAATACGGTATCTTCCAGCAGAAGCTGGAGGACGGCTGGCAGACAGAGCTCCCTGATAACTGGCTCCCCGGCGGTTCGGTATGGCTGGTTCCAAAGCCTGAGCTGGCTATAGATATACACTTTGAGGGCGACCTTCAGGAATACTGGGACAACCAGTATCACTACATCTCCCATGTGAACTACAATACCGTTGTGGCTACACCTTACGATATGTATGTATCAGGCTACGGCGGCGAGGGAGTTTCCGTGCTCAGACTCTGGTCTGCAAAGGCTCCTAATTTCAATATGGAGATGTTCAATAAGGGTAACTACGAGAAGGCTCTGGCTCAGAATTCTATCGCCAACGCTATCTCAAAGATACTCTACCCCAATGACAACCACCTGGAGGGCAAGAGCCTCCGTCTCCGTCAGCAGTATTTCCTCTGTGCAGCATCAATAGGTGATATCGTAAACACACATATGAACGTTTACGGCACTCTTGAGAACCTTGCTGACAAGGTGGCTATACACATAAACGATACTCATCCGACTCTCGCTATCCCTGAGCTTATGAGGATACTCCTCGATGACTGCGGATATGGCTGGGAGCAGTCCTGGGATATCGTTACACGTACCTTCGCTTATACTAACCATACAGTTATGGCAGAGGCTCTCGAAAAGTGGGATGTGAACCTCGTTAAGACAGTCATCCCGAGAATCTTCTCTATCATCGTCGAGATCAACAACCGCTACTGCCAGTCTCTTATGGAGAGAAACGGCTACGACAGCGCAAAGACTACACGTATGTCCATTATCAAGGATAACCAGATCCACATGGCTACTCTCTGCGTTGCTGCTTCACACAGCGTAAACGGCGTTTCCAAGCTCCACTCCGAGATCATCAAGGAGTCTGTATTCCACGATGAGTATGAGAATACACCTGAGAAGTTCAAGAACGTTACCAATGGTATCGCATACAGAAGATGGCTTACACAGTCCAACCCGGGACTTACAAAGCTGCTCTCTGATACGATCGGAAAGAAGTTCATCAAGGATGCTTCCGAGCTCTCAAAGCTCAAGAAGTTCGAGAACGATGAAGAGGTGCTTGCAAAGCTCCTCGAAGTAAAGAAGCAGAGCAAGGAGAGCTTCGCAAAGTATGTCAAGAAGCAGTGCGATTTTGCTCTCAATACCGACAGCATCTTCGACGTTCAGGTAAAGCGTCTCCACGAGTACAAGAGACAGCACCTCAACGTTATGAATATCCTTACAGATTATGCTTACCTCCTCAATAACCCGGATGCTCCGTTTACTCCAAAGACTTATATCTTTGCTGCAAAGGCTGCTCCCGGATACTATCTTGCAAAGCAGATCATCAAGATGATCTGGGCTATCTCCGAGGAGATAAGAAAGAACCCGAGGATCAATCAGAAGCTTCAGGTGGTGTTCCTTGAGAATTACTGCGTAACTCTCTCCGAGCACCTTATGCCTGCGGCTGATATCTCTGAGCAGATATCTCTTGCCGGTACAGAGGCTTCCGGTACAGGCTGTATGAAGCTCATGCTCAACGGCGCTATCACTCTCGGAACTCTTGACGGAGCAAATATCGAGATCAAGGATGCCTGCGGCGATGACAATATCGTTATCTTCGGCATGACTACACCTGAGGTAAATGCACTTAAGGCACAGGGCTACAATCCGTCTCAGTACTTCCACAACGACGGACGTATCCATGAGGCTATTGAGCGTATGTATCACGGTATAAACGGATGTACCTTCAACGATGTTGCAAACTCTCTCAAGGATAAAGATCCTTATATGGTGCTTGCCGACTTTGACAGCTACAGAAATGCTCAGCAGTATATTACAGAGTGCTACAATGATAAGATGAAGTGGGCAAGGATGTCCCTCAATAATATTGCCGGTGCAGGAATATTCTCTGCTGACCGTGCAGTTACAGAGTATGCAGATAATATCTGGTATCTCAGATAAAGAATAATATGACCGGGACGGAACTACGTCTCTTCAGAAACAGAGAAAACAGTTGTTATATAGAGTGGGATCTCAAAGGGATCAACAATATTTTCGATGATCTGTGGAGAACGAAGTTCCGTCCTATTTTTCATAAACCATATATACAGATTATCATTTTTATCGGGGTGATTTTATGAGACCTGTTTATGATTCATGGGATCTTAGCTATAAATCTATATTCGGCGCAGTGAGACAATTCGAGACCGTGCGCTTCACTATCAGGCTTTCCAAGGATGTCTGTCCGGACTTTCCGCCTGTATTGGTGCTGTTCCGCACGGGTTTCAAGGAGAGGTTCATAAATATGAACATTGTCACAGAGGAGGAGGATTGTATCGCCTATTCCGCTGACTATGACGCCCGCTACAGCGATGTTCACTACTATTACTTCTCCTATTCTCAGGGCGGTATACGCCACTATATAAAAAAGGTTTCCCTTCATAAAGCAGGTATCGATCATGGCGACCTCTTCCAGCTTACTGTATACAAGATAGCCTATAATACCCCGGATTTTCTCAAGGGCGGAGTGATGTACCAGATATTCCCGGACAGGTTCTGCAACAGCGGCAAACCCAAGGAAAACGTTCCGGAGGACAGGATAATGCGTGAATGGGGAGAGACTCCCTATTACCGTCCCGATGAACACGGTCATGTCTGGAACAACGACTACTTCGGCGGTGATCTTGCAGGGATACAGTCAAAGCTGGAATATCTTCACGATCTGGGCGTGACCTGCATATACCTGAACCCGATATTTGAATCCCACGAGAACCACCGCTACAATACTGCTGATTATATGAAGGTAGATCCGCTTCTCGGCACCAACGAGGACTTTGCAGAGCTTTGCAGTGAGGCTGCAAAATACGGTATATCCGTGATCCTGGACGGGGTGTTCTCGCATACCGGAGCTGACAGCGTATACTTCAACAAATTCGGCAGATATCCTGAGACCGGCGCATATCAGTCTGCTGAAAGCCGCTACTATGACTGGTACAGCTTTATCGACTACCCCAATATCTATGAGGCGTGGTGGGGTATCGATACTCTCCCTAATGTAAACGAGAACAACGAGGACTATACCGATTTCATCTGCGGAGACGACGGTGTTCTCCGTTACTGGCTGGGACTTGGAGCGGCAGGCTTCCGTCTGGATGTGGCAGACGAGCTCCCCGACCGTTTCCTTGATAATCTGAGAAGATCTGTGAAGGGCTTCGATAAGGATGATATCATAATCGGCGAGGTCTGGGAGGATGCCTCCAACAAGGAGAGCTACGGTATAAAGCGCCGCTATCTCCTGGGCGACCAGTTGGATTCGGTAATGAATTATCCCTTCCGTGAGGCTATAATAAACTTTGCCGGCGGAGGAAGAGCTGAGGATCTTATCAATGCCGTTATGACTATCACCGAGAATTATCCTAAGCCCACCATTGATGTGCTGATGAATTTTGTCTCCACCCACGATATCGAAAGGGCGATAAACCGTCTTGGCGGAGAGAGCTGCGACGGAAAGAGCAAGGACTGGATGGCAGAGCGCTTCCTCAGCGATGAGGAGTATGCTGCCGGAAAGAATAAGCTCCGGACAGCATTTGCTCTCATGTTCTTCCTGCCGGGAGTGCCCTGCATATACTACGGCGACGAGGCCGGACTTCAGGGCTATAAGGATCCCTTCAACCGCCGCTGCTATCCCTGGGGAGATGAGGATAAGGAGCTCATCTCCTATGTCAGCGAGCTCAGCCGCATAAGAAAAAGTATCCCTAACCTCAGGGACGGCAAGATCTACTTCGTTCAGAATGACGGCAGCTATATCGATGAGCGCATAACCGCTTTCACCCGTCAGGGAAAGGAAACGGACTGTATTTTCTTCATTAACCGCAGCCCGGAGACAGTTACTCTCAGCGGACTCAGCGGATATCTTGACAGATTCGGCTCTTTTGAAGCCTTCTGCGGTGATTACACCGATGATGTACTGACCATACAGCCCTACAGCTACTCAATAGTAAAAGCCAGATTCAAGGGTTAAAAAATCCCGGAAGCTTTCAGATAAGCTTCCGGGATAATTATTTATATCAGTCTTTCTTGGACTTCTTTTTTGACTTTTTCTTAGGTTCTTCCTTTGCTTCAAGAGCAGCTTTGAGCTCCTTGCGGCAGCTTTCAAGCTGAGCCTTGTCCTCTTCCGGAAGCTCGGGATATTCCGGCTTGCAGTCCTTCATAGCGTCAAGCAGTATCTCTGTTATGAGATAGCGTGTGTACCAGCGCTGGTCGCCGGGAAGAACATACCATGGGCAGTTCTTTGTGGAGGTCTTGTTTATCACCTCGTTGAAGCAGTCAAGATATGCATCGAATTTGTCTCTTACCTTAAGATCGTCCGCACGGAATTTCCAGTTCTTTTCAGGAATCTCTATACGCTCAAGAAGCTGCTCGGTCTGCTCCTCCTTTGAGATGTGGAGGAATATCTTAACGATATGATAGCTGTTTTCGTAGAGATAATTCTCGAAGCTGTTGACCTGGGCATAGCGCTCCTCGAAGAATTTCTTGTCATCCTTGCCGATATTTCTGTCAGCCATATGGTAGTGGGGCTTGATATTCTCCACCTGAACAGTTACGAGATCCTCATAGTGGCTGCGGTTGAAGACTGCGATCTCGCCTCTTGCAGGAACATTTTTATGTATCCTCCAGAGGTAGTCGTGAGCAAGCTCGTCCGATGAGGGAGCCTTGTAGGAATACACCTTTACTCCTGCCGGATTTATGCCGCTGAACACGTTCTTTATAGATGAATCCTTACCTGAAGCGTCAAGTGCCTGTATAACAAGGATAAGACCCTCACGGCCGTCTGCGTAGAACTTATCCTGTAGCTGAGCCAGCTCAAGCTTGTTGGCCTCGTATTTAGCGATGATATCTTCCTTATCGACATTGTCTGCTTTGCTGTTGGTAGGGAGCTTGCGTATGTCAGTCTTTTTTCCTTCTTTTATGAGATACTTATCTGCTTTCATGGGTTTATCCTCCGATCTGTTTAATTGATATACTGTTATTATATCACATATTTTATCAGGAGTAAAGAGGATTTTTATTAAACTTACAGATTCATTCCTCGGCCACAAGAAGAATACTTCTGCTCTTGCAGAAGGTCCTGCCGTCACATTCTCTCAGCGGTGTATCAGAGGCACTTTCGCCGTCGGCATAGATATATCCGGTAGCGATTATCTCCCTGTCCTGCCATGTGGGATTGACAGCAAGGATGACGCTCTTCATCCTTGCGATGAATGCGCCGCCGCCGAGGTCGGTGAAGTTGATATATTTTCGTATATCATCGCCGCTTGACATTCTCAGCTCCGGGAATTTTTTCCGCACGGCGATAAGGCCTTTGTAGTATTCATAGACCTTGTGATATTCGGTGAGCTTGTTCCATTTCAGGCTGTTTACGCTGTCGGGGGAGGCATAGCTGTTATGATCGAAGCCGCAGTGCGGCACAGGCTTGCTGCGGAGGAATTCCTGTCCGGCCTGTATGAATGGGATGCCCTGTGAGAAGAATACCAATGCTGCTCCCAGCTTGTCTATGTGGATGATATCCTCGATGGAGGCTGTCGGCATTGAGAGACGCAGCTTGTCATGGAAGGTCAGATTGTCGTGGGCTTCAACGTAGTTCACCACCTGACAGGGAGAATCCGTCCAGTTATGGCCGTAGTGTATCTGAGGATGCCTTACGCCTGCACAGAGCACGGAACGCATCTTCCATTCAAGTTGCTGATCGGCACCGTTGATATATCCCATTGACTGATCGCTGAAAACATTGCCCTTGACAGTATCACGGAAATCGTCTGAGAACATAGCGAACTGCGGAAGTCTCCAGGTGTTGTACTTGACAGCACGGCGGCCTTCCTCGAGGGGAGAAGCTCCGCCAGTCCAGCCTTCGCCGTAAAGAATAATGGAGGGATTGATCTCCCTCAGCTTTTCGGCGGCCATATTAAGGGTATCGATGTCTATAAGTCCCATCAGATCAAAGCGGAAGCCGTCCAGCTTATATTCGCTGGCAAGGTAGCATAGACTGTCTATGATATATTTCCTTCCCATTTCCCTTTCGGAGGCAAATTCGTTTCCGCAGCCTGAGCCGTTGGAGAAATGGCCGTCATGGGTCTGGCGGTAATAGTAATCCGGGAAGGACTTGTTGAACGGTGAATCGGCAGTGAGATAGGTATGGTTGTACACAACATCCATGATTATGCCTATGCCTTTTTTATGGGCGGCAAGGATAAGCTCCTTGAACTCCTTGACTCTCACAAGGCCGTCATAGGGATCGGTGGAATATGAGCCCTCGGGGATATTGTAATTGAGGGGGTCATAGCCCCAGTTGTACTGAGGGCGTGTATCGGATTCGTCAACGGTGAAATAGTCTGCCACAGGCAAAAGGTGGATGTGGGTCACACCGAGGGCAGCTATATGCTCCAGACCCACAGGCTCTCCGGCAGCATTCTTTACATTTTTTTCTGTGAAGGCCTTGAACTTTCCCCTGTGCTTGAAATTAGCGCTTTCATCAGAGGACAAGTCCCTGACATGGAGCTCGTAAATGATAGCGTCGGTGTACTTTTTCAGTTTTACCGGTGAACTTTTTTCCCAGCCCCTCGGGCAGGTCAGGGCGGGATCGAATATCATGCCTCTTACGCCGTTCACTCCGGCTGAGCGAGCATAGATATCGATAGTTTCTCTTTCGACGTATCCAATTCTCACGGTATAGGTATAATATTTTCCGTTGAGATCGCCTTCCGCCTCGGTCTCCCAGAGGCCGTGTCTGCACACCATGGGCAGGACAGCGATCCTTTCTCCGTCAGTGCCTTCGTTATAGATATTTACTCTGACTTCGTTAGCGGCCGGAGACCACATACGGAAGATAGTTTTTTCCGGTGACCAGATAGCTCCGAGCTGGCCGTCGTATGAGTAATTGGAGTCGTATTCGATAAAATTCGGCTGCATATGAAACCTTTCCTGGATAAGAATTTTTAGGTAATACCGCCGGAGGCGGCAAGATAATGTGCCGGGCAAGCCGGGAGAGAATATTGCAGGGCGGCCGTCCGGACTTCCTTTTTATTATATACTGTATTTCCGCAAAAAAACTGCCGCATCGGTGCGGCAGTCTCTTATCAGAGATCGAGCTTTGAACGCAGCTTCTCAAAGAAGCTCTGGCGCTTCGCATAATTTTTCTCGCTCAGAGAGCTTTCAAATTCCTTCAGCAGCTCTTTCTGCTTCTTGGAAAGATTCTTCGGAACTTCAACATATATCTTAACATACTGGTTTCCTCTCTCGGTGCGGTGGAGCTTCTTGACGCCCTTGCCCTTGAGACGGAATACTGTACCGGTCTGTGTGCCCTCGCTTATGTTGTATTTAACGTCGCCGTCAATGGTCGGAACAGTGATCTCTGCACCGAGAACGGCTTCCATATAAGTAACAGGGATATCGCAGTGTATGTCATAGCCCTCACGCTTGAACAGCGGATGCGACTTTACGATTATGTTGATAAGGAGATCGCCGGAAGGTCCGCCGTTTATTCCGCAGTCGCCCTGGCCGCTGAGACGGATAGTCTGTCCGTCATCTATACCTGCCGGGATATCAACGGATACGGTCTTCTGCATACGAAGTCTTCCTATGCCACGGCATTTCGGACAGGGATTGGTGATGATCTTGCCCTTTCCGTTACAGTGAGGACATGGCTTTGTAGAGGATATAGCGCCGAATGGAGTACGCTGAGTGGTCTTGACGGTACCTCTTCCCTGACAGTCAGGACATATATCGGCAGAGGTGCCCTCGTTTGCACCTGTACCCTTGCAGGCTTCACAGACGCACATACGGTTTATTTTTAGCTCCTGCTTCTTGCCTGTGCAGGCATCCATGAAGTTGATTGTTGCAGTTTCCTGAAGGTCAGCGCCTCTTCTCGGAGCGTTGGCAGAGTTGCCTCTTGTAGCGCCGCCGCCGAAGCCGAAGCCGCCGAATATACTTCCGAGGATATCGTCCATATCGAAGCCGCCGAAGCCGCCCATACCGCCTTCTCCGCCGTAGTTCGGATCAACGCCTGCGTGACCGAACTGATCGTATCTTGCACGCTTTTCCGGATCGGAAAGGACTTCATTTGCCTCGTTTATCTCCTGGAACTTCTCCACATAAGAAGGGTCGTCCGGATGAAGGTCAGGGTGATTCTCTCTTGCCTTTTTACGGAAAGCCTTTTTTATCTCATCCTCAGAAGCACCCTTCTGGATGCCGAGGACTTCATAATAATCTCTTTTTTCAGCCATATACTATTCTCCTTATTAGTGAGTAGTGAGTAGAAAGTAGAGAGTAGTCAGCAGTATTTGCTGCCTTAAAGGAGCACTACTTTCTACTTCCTTATTTCTGCTTACTAATATGCCATTAGGGCGAAACGAATTTCGCCCTAAAAGTTTCATCAATTTTGTACCTGTTCCTCGTATTTGCTTACGCCGTCATAGGTCTTTCCGGCATTGTTATCTGCAACACCGCCGAACCATTTGAGGCCGCACCATATCAATAAGCCAAATCCGATTATCAGGGCTATGGTCAGGATCTTCTTTTTAAAGTCTTTTCCCATAGTTATCAGACTTCTGTAAAGTCTGCGTCAACTACTCCGTCATCGCTGCCGCCCTGAGCGCCTGCGTCAGCAGCTCCGCCCATGTTAGCGAACTGTGAAGGATCTATGCCGCCTGCACCGCCGTTAGGGTTAGCCTGCTGATAGATCTTTGCGGAGAGATCGTAGAATGCCTTCTGGAGGTCTTCCTTCAGAGTCTTTATCTCGTCAGCGTTGTCTGCTGCGATAGCGGACTTGAGGGCTGTGCACTTAGCCTCGATATTTGACTTCTCATCAGCAGATACCTTATCGCCGAAGTCTGTGAGAGCCTTTTCGCACTGGAATACCAGGTTTTCAGCCTCGTTCTTGTTGTCAACAGCTTCACGGCGCTTCTTATCCTCAGCAGCGTACTGCTCAGCTTCCTTTACAGCCTTATCGATATCGTCCTTGGACATATTTGTAGAAGAAGTGATAGTGATGTTCTGCTCCTTGCCTGTGCCCAGGTCCTTAGCGGAAACGTGAACGATACCGTTCTGGTCGATATCGAATGTTACCTCGATCTGAGGGATTCCTCTTGGTGCAGGAGCGATACCGTCGAGACGGAATGTACCGAGCTGCTTGTTGTCTCTTGCGAACTCACGCTCACCCTGGAGAACGTTGATATCAACGGCAGGCTGATTGTCTGCGTAAGTTGAGAATACCTGAGACTTCTTTGTAGGTATAGTTGTATTTCTCTCGATCATTCTTGTGCATACGCCGCCGGCAGTTTCGATACCAAGTGAAAGCGGAGTTACATCGAGAAGGAGGAGACCGTTCTTAACGTCGCCGCCAAGAACACCGCCCTGGTATGCAGCACCGAGAGCTACGCACTCATCAGGGTTGATGCCCTTGAATGGCTCCTTGCCGATGAGCTTCTTTACAGCTTCCTGAACAGCAGGGATTCTTGAAGAACCGCCGACCATGAGAACCTTGTTGATCTCAGAGATGCTGAGACCGGAATCATCGAGAGCCTGTCTTACAGGTCCCATTGTAGCCTCAACGAGGTCAGCAGTGAGCTCGTTGAACTTAGCCTGTGTAAGAGTGAGGTCGAGGTGCTTAGGAGTACCTGTAGCGTCAACTGTTATGAACGGGATGTTGATGTTTGAAGTTGTTGTGGATGAGAGCTCGATCTTAGCCTTTTCAGCAGCATCCTTGAGTCTCTGTGCAGCCATCTTGTCAGCTGAGAGGTCGATGCCCTCTGTCTTCTTGAACTCGTCAACGATCCAGTTGATTATGCGCTGGTCGAAGTCATCACCGCCGAGACGGTTATTACCTGCTGTAGCAAGTACCTGCTGAACGTCCTCACCCATTTCGATGATAGATACATCGAAGGTACCGCCGCCCAGGTCGTATACCATAACTGTCTGCTCTTCTTCCTTGTCGATACCGTAGGAGAGTGCGGCAGCTGTAGGCTCGTTGATGATACGTCTTACAGTAAGACCCGCGATCTGTCCGGCATCCTTAGTAGCCTGTCTCTGTGAGTCTGTGAAGTAAGCAGGAACTGTGATAACAGCCTCTGTAACTGTCTCGCCGAGGTAAGCCTCAGCGTCAGCCTTCAGCTTCTGGAGGATCATGGATGAGATCTCCTGAGGAGTATAGTTCTTGCCGTCGATAGCTACTTTATAATCAGAACCCATGTGTCTCTTGATAGAAGAAACTGTTCTGTCGTGGTTTGTGATAGCCTGTCTCTTAGCCACCTGGCCTACGAGACGCTCGCCGTTGTTTGTGAAAGCAACGACTGAAGGGGTTGTTCTTGCACCCTCATTGTTAGGGATGACAACAGCGTTGCCGCCTTCCATAACGGCTACGCAAGAGTTAGTTGTACCAAGGTCGATACCAATAATTTTTCCCATAATAATTACCTCCTGATCTATAAACCATCAGCCGGGATATTTAGCCTTCAGCCAATGGGGTCCGCTCTGCGGACGGATTTGTTTGCTTAATGAATGATCTTTGTGCCTGAGCCATAAGCTAATGGCTGAAGGCTGACCGCTGATAACTAAACTGCAACAGCCACCATAGCGGGTCTTACCAGCTTATCGCCGACCATGTAGCCCTTCTGGAATACCTGGCATACGTGATTGCTGGCGTAGTCTGTACCGTCAAGCTGCTGGATAGCGTTGTGGATGTTGGGATCAAATTCAGCTCCGAGAGCTTCGACTTCCTTTACATTCATCTTGCTGAGGAAATCCTGGAGCTGTCCCCAGATCATCTGCATACCGTTCTTGAAGTTCTCGTCTGAGCAGTCGGCTTCGAGGGAACGTTCAAAGCTGTCTATAACAGGCAGCAGCTTATCTATGCACTGAACAGAAGCGTCCTGATAGATACCGGTCTTCTCCTTAGCTGTCCTTTTTCTGAAATTGTCGTACTCGGCGAAGAGCCTGATGTACTTATCGTTTGCCTCGTGAAGTGATTCCTCCAGCTCGGCGAACTGTGAAGCGGTATCGTTGTATTCGCTCACTGCATCGTCCTCGTCGGTATCCGCAGTCTCGATGTCTTCAGATACTTCCTCGGGAGTTTCAGCTGTTTCTTCTTCCAGCTCTTCAGCAGGATCATTTATCTTGTCGCTGATATCCATTTCACATTCTCCTTTCCTACGGCTTTCCGCTGGTGTCAGCGGCACCGCCGTTAATTATGTCATCGCTGTCTCCTGACATGAGGTAAGATATCTTCTGTGTCAGGTAGTCAACATAGGGGATGATCTTTTTGTAATCGACTCTCATGGGGCCTATTACTCCGAGAGAGCCGGCCTCCTTGCCGCCCTTGCGGTACTTGGAGACTATAAGGCTGGAATTGCCTATTGCAAAGCTGTTGTTTTCCGAGCCGAACTTGACCTGTATTCCGCTGAAAGCATCTTCAAGCAGGTTACTGAGTCCGTCCTTATGCTCGATGAATCTTACGACCTCCATTTTATCCAGCTCATCACAGGAGAGGAGCTTTTCGCCGCCCTTGACAGTGAGCTCCTGCTGGCGCAGATCCTCCGAAAGCTCTGAGATACCCTTCACAAGCGGTGAAAGGGAGATCATATAAGCGCTTACGGCAGCTACCATCTTATCGAACATTTCCTCGGAAAGATCCTCTACGGAGATACCGTTGAGGTTTTCTTCTATATAATGTGTAAAGAATTCAAGCTGTTCGTGGCTGAGGTCGAATTCCAGGCGGCAGGCCTTGTTCTTTATGCTTCCGCTTGAGGTTATCAGCAGTATTACATACAGCCTCTTGCCGGTGGGGATGACTTCTACCTTTGATATTACCGAGAATCTTGGCGCTGGATTCGTGACTACTGCGGCGCAGTGGGTGAGCTCTGTGAGAGCGGCAGCTGCGTTCTGTATCAGCAGTTCCTCCGGCGTATCCTCAGTGCCGAGCATCTCGTCCAGTCTTTGTTTCTCCTCATCGGAGAGCTCCGGCGGTGTCATCAGCTCATCGATATAGAGCCTGTATCCCATGAAAGTAGGTACTCTTCCGGCGGAGGTGTGGGGCTGTTCAAGGTAGCCCATTTGTTCCAGAGCCGCCATATCATTTCTTATAGTAGCAGCTGAAACGTTGATATGTTCAAGCTTTGAGATCGCTTTCGAGCCGACGGGTTCGCCTGTCCTGACATATTCGTCCACAATTGCAGCGAGTATTTTCAGCTTTCTGTCGTCCACGATCACACGCCCTTTCATTATCGTTTAGCACTCTTCGTCTCCGAGTGCTAAATATAATTTATCACTATTATTGCGCTTTGTCAAGGGATTTATTCATTTTCGGCATTTTGAATAAAAACCTGTGATGCTGCTGTGAAAATCTGACATTTTTCGTTGCTCTGCCGGACCGGCTCCCTTGGGTGTGTAAAAATATATCTGCGGATAAGGCATCGGGGCAGAACTGCTGTATACAGGCAGTTAATCTTGTTCGACAGTACATAACAGCATTGTGCAAAATGCTGAAAAAACGAGACGAGTTTTGTAAAATACGGCAAGTTCTATTGACATAACATCTGCTATTTGTTATAATGATTTTGATACTGCTTTGGCAGAACCGCTTATATAGAGAAATTCCGGATAAAATATATTAAAAGGAGACACTGCGGTATTTCCGCAGGATCATTATGAACAGTAAAAGAGACCGTTATAAAAGATTGATAACCTTCGGTGCCGCAATGGTGCTGATGGCAGTGCTTACGGGTTTTTTTGCGTATGTCTGGTATGAATACTACAGTGAAGCCATTATCCTGCCCTACTACAGGCGAGGCAACTGGACTCTCATAGGCATATACAGCCTGCTGATAGTCCTCTTCTTCAAGGCCTACGGCGGCTTCAAGCTGGGGTACCTGAAAAAGACGGATATGCTGTTCTCGCAGCTGATATCCATGGCCTGCGTCAACGGCGTGACATACTTCCTGATAAGCCTTATCGGCCGCCATTTCATGGATGGCCTTCCCCTGCTGCTGCTCACACTGGTTGATTTCGGCTTCATAGCCGTATGGACAGTCTTCACAGCCAAGCTCTTCTTTATGATATACCCTCCGAGGAGGCTTATCATCCTCTACGGCAGTCATCAGGCCGCCGCTCTTGTAATGAAGATGAGCCAGCGTGTGGACAAGTATATGATATGCGAATCAGTCAGCATACATGAGGACAGCGAGACTATCAAGGAGCTGATACTCAAGTACGAGGGTGTGATAATCTGCGATATACCGGCAGAACAGCGCAATGACTACCTGAAGTTCTGCTTCGAGCGCTCTAAGAGAGCCTATATAGCTCCGAAAATATCGGACATTATAATAAGAGGTGCAGACGATATCCGCCTCTTCGATACACCGCTTCTGCTCTGCCGTAATTACGGACTTGATGTTGAGCAGCGCATACTCAAGAGGATATTTGATATAGTATTCTCACTTATAGCCCTTGTTCCGGCAGCTCCCTTCATGCTGATATCAGCTCTGGCGATAAAGCTGTACGACGGCGGCCCTGTACTTTATAAGCAGAAGAGACTGACTATTGATGACAAGGAATTCTATGTGTATAAATTCCGCAGTATGATAGTCAACGCCGAAAAGGACGGCAAGCCAAGACTTGCCTCGGAAGAGGATGACCGTATCACTCCTGTGGGAAAGATACTTAGGAAATTCCGTATTGACGAATTTCCTCAGCTCCTCAATATACTGAAGGGCGATATGTCAGTGGTAGGTCCCAGACCGGAGAGACCTGAGCTGGCTCAGGAATACGAAAAGGAGATGCCGGAGTTCGAGTTCCGCCTCAAGGTGAAAGCCGGACTTACAGGCTATGCACAGGTAACGGGAGTATATGATACCTCCCCGTATGATAAGTTGAAAATGGATCTTATGTATATCGAGAATTTCTCGATCAGACTTGATCTGCAAATAATACTGATGACTATAAAAACAATGCTGTTCCCGCCCAAGACAAATGCGGAAACGGAAGAAAGTGTGCTCGGAATACACCAGAGCACAGGAAAAGAGGAAAATAACAAATGAAGATCACAGCAGTGATAATGGCAGGCGGAAGAGGCGAGCGCTTCTGGCCTAAGAGCCGTAATTCTTGCCCGAAGCAGTTCCTTTCGCTCACTTCTGACAGAGAGACTATGATACAGAAAACCGTGAAGAGGCTCAGTCCGCTGGTGGCAGCCGAGGATATCTATATCGTTACAAATGCCGCATATAAGAGCCTCGTAAAGGATCAGCTTCCGGATGTGCCGGAGGAGAATATCCTGGCAGAGCCTTGTGCAAGGAATACAGCTCCCTGTATTGCCTTTGCAGCAGCGGTCATTGGCAGGAAGTATGATGACGCTATCATGCTGGTGCTCCCCTCAGATCACCTCATAGGCTATGAGAATATCTACATCAAAACGCTGAAGAAGGCTGTTTCTGTGGCAGAGAACGGAAAGAATCTGGTAACTATCGGAATCACTCCTACCTACCCCGAGACAGGCTACGGCTACATCAATTTCGGCGATGAAGCCGGCGATGCATACAATGTTGAGCGCTTTGTTGAAAAGCCTGATCTTCCTACTGCCAAGCAGTACCTCGCTTCCGGAAAGTATCTCTGGAACAGCGGTATGTTCGTATGGAAGATCTCCTCTGTCATGGCGAATCTGAAGGAGTTCATGCCCGATATATATGATGGTGCTCTCCGTATCGGCGAGAGCTTCGGCACAGACAGCTTTGAGGAAACACTTGTGAAGGAGTTCACAGCCTTTACCTCCGAGTCGATCGACTTCGGTATCATGGAAAAGGCTGAGGATATATATACTATCCCAGGCAGCTTCGGCTGGGACGATGTGGGAAGCTGGCTGGCTGTTGAGCGTATAAACGAGACTGACGACGATAAGAACTACATCGACGGCGATGTTATAACAGTTGATTCCAAGCGTACAACTGTATGCGGCGGAAAGCGACTGATCGCTGCCATCGGTACAAGGGATATCGTCATAGTTGATACAGACGATGTGCTGCTGGTATGCTCAAAGAACAGCACTCAGGACGTTAAAAAGGCTATCGCTCAGCTCAAGGAGCAGGGCAGAACAGAGCTTGTATAAAATAAGGAATAAAAAGCCGAAGGCGGCAGGCAATGGGAGTCCAGAGGGTCTGTGATCCTATGGCAGAGAGGTGTGTGAGGAGAGGCAGAGCCTCTCCTGAAAAGCAGTCCGGACAGCTCAGCGTTTCCGGACGGACGCTCTTCTTTTGATCCCTCGGCTTGACCGACGCTATTATTCTTTTTCATCAACGATCATTTATTATAAAGGAGAAATAAAAATGAAAAACGCACTTATCACAGGTATCACAGGTCAGGACGGCTCTTATCTTGCAGAGCTCCTTCTTGAAAAGGGCTACAATGTATATGGTATATGGAGAAGAAAGGCTACTGTTGACTACGGCAACATCGCTCACCTCAAGGACAAGGTAACTCTCATCTATGCCGATATGACAGACCCTGTATCCCTTATTTCCGCAATGAAGATATCTCAGGCTGACGAGGTTTATAACCTTGCTGCTCAGTCTTTCGTTGCTACAAGCTGGGACACTCCTCTCGGAACAGCTGATATCGACGCTATCGGCGTTACAAATATGCTTGAGGCTATCCGTATCGTAAAGCCGGAGTGCCGCTTCTATCAGGCATCTACATCTGAGATGTTCGGTCTTGTACAGGCAATCCCGCAGTGTGAGACTACACCATTCTATCCAAGAAGCCCATACGGAGTTGCTAAGCTCTACGGCCACTGGATCACAAAGAACTACCGTGAGAGCTACAATATGTTTGCCTGCTCAGGTATCCTCTTCAACCACGAGTCTGAGAGAAGAGGCATCGAGTTCGTTACAAGAAAGATCACTGATGCTGTTGCACGTATCAAGCTGGGCGTTCAGGACTACGTTGAGCTGGGAAATATGGACTCCAAGCGTGACTGGGGTCACTCCAAGGACTACGTAAGAGCTATGTGGCTCATGCTCCAGCAGGATAAGCCGGACGATTACGTTATCGCTACAAACGAGACAAGAACTGTACGTGAATTCGTTGAGACTGCTTTCAAGCACGTTGGCATCGAGGTTCAGTGGCAGGGCGAAGGCGTTGACGAGGTCGGTATCGACAAGGCTACCGGCAAGACTATCGTTAAGGTAAACAAGAAGTTCTTCCGTCCCGCAGAGGTAGATATCCTCCTCGGAAATCCTGAGAAGGCTGAAAAGGCTCTGGGCTGGAAGAGAGAGATCTCATTCTCCGAGCTGGTAGAGCGTATGGTAAAGAACGATCTGGATCGTGTTGAAAAGGAGATCAAGGTTAAAGAGATCGTTGGCTGATAAACGAAAGGGATGATCTGATGTTCCTGTTCATTATAATAATAGCACTGATCGCTGTTGGAATGTGGTATCTGAGAAAGCAGAGTATGTCAGGCGGAAGAGACTACGGTGACGACAGCGGAATAGATCTGCTGCCGTATGTCAGCAATAATAAAAAGGATGATACTCCGACTGTGCTGAGAGAATCTTCAAGCGGCTACCTGAAAACTGCCGTACTGCTCAAACTGGATGCCTATAATGCTTTTATGGTATCCCTTGAGGATGGCAATATGTCACGTTCTGACGCTTTGGAGAAGTATAATACAGTAAAAAATCTGCCTATGAGCAAGGCTCAGTTCGGACAAAAAGGTTTTGATGTCCAGGATGTCAATATCTATATCGCCGGACTTGAAGCTAAGATCGAAGAGAAGATCAATGAACTGCGTTAAAACTGCGCTGGTCACATAAAGTGGATATGCCGGTTACTCGGGGAAAACCTTTCTGAGGAAAGGTTTTTCCCCGAACCCCTTTCCAAAGACTTTTTATATTAGGGATGGCTCTCAATAACCGGTATCCGCTTTGTGTGAGCAGCAATAACAGGAAGGTGATGAAGTATGAAGATAACGTTTGATGCGATACCGCTCATTGCGGACAAGATAACTGGAATAGGCTGGTGCGAGGCAGGTCAGACCATGGCTATGGCCAGGTCATACCCTGAGAACGATTATGAATACAGCTTCTTCACCGATAAGAGCGGAACTGCGCTTGAAAGGATAAGCCCCTTTGCCGGAGACAATATCGGACTCAACACCTCTAAGTTCCCGAAAAAGCTGTACAGAGGTATGTCCGCCATGCTGCCTGTACCGTATTCGCAGTTTTTCGGCGGTGATTCAGACGTCACCCACTTTTTCAATTACATCGTTCCTCCGGGAGTAAAGGGAAAGACCGTTGTGACGGTTCACGATATGGTTTACAAGGCTTTTCCGGAAACAGTCCGCGGCAGGACGAAGCTCATGTTGAACATGGGGCTGAAAAGCTCGATGAAGCGTGCAGATATGATAGTTACGGATTCGGAATTCTCAAAGTCCGAGATACTGAAATACTTTCCCGAGCACGAGGAAAAGCTGAGGGTAGTTCCCTGCGGAGTGGACAGGGAGCGGTTCTGTCCGTGTACTGACAGGGAGCGGATCGAAGCCGTTAAATCATCACTTGAAATAGAGGGAGATTATTTCCTCTATCTCGGAACTATCGAGCCGAGAAAGAATCTTGAAAGACTGATAAAGGCCTACGGACATTTTGTGGACGAGACCGGCGGCAATGCTCCATCACTGGTGCTTGCAGGAGGCAAGGGCTGGCTGTATGACGGCATATTTGCCCGTGTTAAGTCAATGGGACTTGAGAATAAGGTGCTGTTCACAAAATATGTTCCCTCCGAGGATATGACACCGCTTATGTGCGGGGCCCTGGCATTTGTTTTCCCCTCTGTATATGAGGGCTTTGGTATGCCGCCTCTTGAAGCGATGGCCTGCGGAGTGCCGGTACTGTGTTCGGGAGAGGCTTCTCTGCCGGAGGTAACAGGCGACTGTGCTGTGATATGTGATGCATATTCCATAAAGAGCATTACAAAGGGATTGCTCAGTCTGTATGAGGACGAAGCACTCAGGAAAAGTCTCAGCGAAAGAGGGCTTGAAAGGGCAAAGCTTTTCACATGGGAGCGCTCGGCTGAGATGCTTATGGAGATATACAGAGAGCTGATGAAATAAATAGCATGAAAACGGTTCTGAAGACCGTTTCGGCTATAGCAGCCATGCCGGACAAAAGTACGGAATGCGGGGGGATTCGTTATGGATGCTAAAACAAGCACTAAGGCCACGATAATTCTATGTCTTTGTACAGCTTTGACGATTCTGGCGCAGGTAATACTGTATAAGGAACAGGAACACAGAAGACTTGTGATAATCGGCGGGATGACCGGATTAGAGCTGATAGCTGTTTCAGCATTGGGTACTTTGCTCTGTATCGGTGGGCTTCTGGCCGTATTCGCTGCTTCAAAAGCAAAAGACGGTAACCCCCGGAGATTTTACAAGGCTGTAATAATTGCGCTTGGGGTAATAGTTCTTGAGCTTCCGGCGATATTATACTTTCTGATAACGCTGATCGATACTGCCAGAGGACCGAACGACCCGAAAAAAATAAAAAGCCCCGACGGAAAGCACTTCATCGTCAGAACATCCGACACGGCAGAGGGGCATTCGATATATTGCTATTACGTCAGGGAGCGGGGAGTTGTTTACCGCCCTATATTCGATGACTACGATAAGAATTTTGAACACGGACTTGAATGGACTGACGAGGGCGTAATATATGAAGGGAAACTTTACGAATATTGAGGTGAGAAGATGAGCGGGAAAAGGCTCAGGATACTGGAAGTCAACAAAGCCTATTCTCCCCATATCGGAGGAATAGAGACGCTTGTTAAGTAGTACTCTGAGGAGCTGGGGAAAATATGCGGCGCAGGAGTTAAGGTACTGGTCTGCCGTGACGGAAGAGGCAGGACTGTACGTGAAAAGATAAACGGCGTCAGCGTTACAAGAGCCGGCAGCCTCGGAACATATTTCAAGTGTCCCCTCTCCTTCTCATTCATAAGACTGTTCAGGAAAATGGCAAAAAAAGCAGATGTGGTGCATATACATCTTCCTTTCCCCCTTGCTGACGTGGCTGCACTACTCTCCGGATACAAGGGACGTATCGTGGTGAGCTGGCACAGCGATGTGGTAAAGCAGAAGAAGCTCATGCTGGTATACAAGCCTTTTATGCGGTGGCTTCTGAAGCGGGCAGACGCAGTAATAGTTGCTACGGAGGGTCATGTAAAGGGCTCGGAGTATCTTCCTGAGTTCAGTAAGAAATGCCGTGTAGTACCATATGGGCTATGGCCTGAGGACTACACCTCAGTTGAAAGAAAGCCGGTACTCACCGACAGAGCAGCGGATAAATCGGCTGTAAAGGTGTTTTTCTCCGGCAGGCTTGTCTACTATAAAGGCATTGACGTTCTTCTGAGAGCCTTTTCAAAAACAAGCGGATGTGAGCTGTTCATATCCGGTGAAGGAGACCTTGAACAGGAGCTGAAAAGCTATGCTGCTGAAAACGGTCTTGCAGACCGTGTGCATTTTCTTGGCTTCCTCTCCGAGAAGGAGCTCCGCCAGGCGTATATGGACTGCGATATTTTTGTCCTGCCCTCAGTGGCAAGGAGCGAGGCATTCGGCATTGTACAGATAGAGGCTATGGCCTGCGGAAAGCCGGTCATAAACACCGATCTTCCTTCGGGAGTGCCATATGTCAGCCTTGACGGAAAGACCGGTATCACCGTTCCGCCCTCGGACGAAAAAGCTCTTGCGGAGGCGATAAACACCCTTGTGTCCGACAAGGAGCTGCGTGAAAGCTGCGGAAGAGCCGCTGCGGAACGTGTGAGCAGCGAATTCCACGAAAAAGAAGTTATAAAAAGACTTTACAGTGTTTTAAGCGAAAGGAGAGCCGGGAAGTGAAAGCTCTTATTATAGGAGGAGCCGGATTTGTAGGCGGCTACCTGATAAATGAACTGAGGACAGCCGGTGCGGAGATATGTGCTACCTGTCTCGCAAACGAGACCATATCCGGCGACTGCAATGTCAGAGTCCTGGATATACTTGAGCCTGAGAGCGTTCAGGCGGTCATAGATGAAGAAGCTCCCGACGTTATCTTCCACCTTGCAGCACAGAGCTCTGTGGCACTGTCATGGAAGCGCCCGCAGCTCACTGCTGATATAAACGTGAGAGGAAGCATAAACGTCCTGGAGGCTGTGAAAAATGCGGCAAAGAAGGATATCCGCCTGCTGCTCATAGGCTCCGGAGAGGAGTACGGCTTTATCCGTGAGGGAGCCTGTCCCATAAGCGAGGACGAGATACTCCGCCCCGGCAATATCTATGCGGCAACAAAGGCCTGCCAGGGAATGCTGGGGGAGATATACGCAAGAGCGTATAAAATGGATATCATCATGGTGAGAGCCTTCAACCATTCCGGCCCGAAGCAGGCTCCTATGTTCGTTATCTCCGACTTCTGCCGTCAGATAGCCGAGATAGAGAAAGGTCTCCGTGAGCCGGTGATGTCCGTGGGAAATCTCTCCGCAATGCGTGATTTCACCGATGTAAGGGATGTGGTAAGAGCTTACCGCCTCCTTGCAGAAAAGGGTGTCAGCGGACAGACCTATAACGTGGGAAGAGGAAAGGCAGTGCCGGTGCAGTACATTCTCGATACCGCCCTCAGTCTTTCTGAGACAAAAATAGAAGTAAAACAGGATCCGGCAAGGATGAGAGCATCGGATATACCGATAATCGAGCCGGATGTTTCACATATATTTGCAGATACCGGCTGGAAGGCTGAGATATCTATGGAACAGACTATCAAGGATACGCTGGATCACTGGCGTTCATCGCTCTGAACCGGACGATGAGAAAGGAGAGCCGCAATGTCTGATACAAAGCTTACAAAGGAAAAAATGCATACCTTTACAGGACATGAGAAGCTCAGTGCCCTGAAAGCTCCCGGAAAGCTGACTGAGTTCGGCGAGAAGCAGAACGAGGCCAATGAGGCGCTTGCCGCAAATATCAATGCTCTTGTAAAAAGAGTATGCGCCCTTGAGGATCAGCAGGAGAAAAATACAGCTGTTATGAAGAAGCTTGCAGAGGAGCTGGGAGCCTTCAAGAAGGAGCTGGATCGTGTGAGACTGACTGAAAAGCTCAATTCCGGAGCGATAGAACGTCTCGACCGTGCAGTTCGCCTTGCAGAGGGCGATGATGAATGATCCGGCTATTAGATTTAGCTGATGACAGTGAATAGCAATATATCCATATTTATATTGTGAAATTTTCAGCAAACTCTTGACTTTGGGTCAAATTTGTTATATCATAATAAAGTGGACAAGAGATGTTCCGAAGCTTGAAATATAGTCCTGCGGGACTGACAACTTTCCGCAAATTCTGACATGGATCAACGGAGATATGTGCCGGAAGGCAGAACGTCTCCGTTTTCTTATTCTATACTGAAAGAAGGTGTTATCATGGGTGAACTTGCTGATAAGCTCATGGAAGAGCTTGAATGCCGGACCCCCTTTACTATACCTATATTCGGAGGTATACCAGTGCCTGAATCCTGCATTATGACATGGATAATCATGGCAGTGCTGGTAATAGCCTCGATAATTTTCACAAAGACCATGAAGGTGGTGCCTAAGGGCGCACAGTGTATCATAGAGGGCTTTGTATGCTGGATGGACAATTTCTTCCTGGAGATACTCGGCCCGAAGGGGAAGAAATACCTGCCGATACTGGAAACTCTTCTGCTCTACATAGGAATCTCCAACGTTGTCGGACTTTTCGGCCTCAGACCTCCCACAAAGGATCTGGGCGTTACGGCAACACTGGCTATCTTTGCGATACTGCTCATACAGTACAGCGGTATCCGTGAAAAGGGAATAAAGGGCTGGCTGAAGGGCTTCAAGGAGCCTATGGCGCTCATGCTCCCGCTCAATATCCTTGAGCTGGTGATAAAGCCTCTTTCACTTTGTATGCGACTTTTCGGAAACGTCCTCGGCGCTTTCGTTATCATGGAATTCATAAAGCTGCTGGTGCCTGTCGGCATCCCGCTGGTGTTCAGCTTCTATTTCGATGTGTTCGACGGCTGTATCCAGGCTTATGTATTCGTGTTCCTGACATCACTGTTCATGTCTGAAGCAATGGAAGAAGAATAAACTCTCTATTTACTGTTCAAACAGGAGGTATATAATATGGGATTGATCGCAATCGGCGCAGGCCTTGCAGTTCTTACAGGTGCAGGCGCAGGAATAGGTATAGGCATAGCCACTTCAAAAGCTGCTGACGCTATCGCAAAGCAGCCGGAAGCCAAGGGCGATATAAACAAGGCACTCCTTCTCGGATGTGCGCTTGCAGAAGCAACAGCTATCTACGGCTTTGTTATCGCCATACTCATCATACTTTTCCTTAAGTAATAATTCATTGGAGGTATAAAACAATGGGATTGATCGCAATCGGTGCAGGCCTTGCAGTTCTTACAGGTGCAGGCGCAGGTATAGGTATAGGTATAGCCACATCAAAGGCTGCTGACGCTATTGCTCGTCAGCCGGAGGCCAAGGGCGATATAAACAAGGCACTCCTTCTCGGATGTGCGCTGGCAGAGGCGACAGCTATCTACGGCTTCGTTATCGCCATACTCATCATACTTTTCCTTAAATAATACTACTATTCCTAAGAAGGAGGGAAGGATATTATGCTGGATATAAATATCTGGAACTTTATATGGGCAGCTATAAACCTTATCCTGCTGTTCATACTTATGAAAATATTCCTTTTCAAGCCCCTCAGAAAAATGATGGACGAGCGTACACGCTCCATTCAGGAGGATATCGATAATGCAAAGCAGTCCCGGGAGGAGGCTGAGGCGCTCAAGCAGCAGTATGCCGACGATATCAGTGAGGCTAAGGCTGAGGCTCAGAAGATACTCATGAAGGCCCATGAGGACGCTGAAGCAGAAAAGGCAGCTATGATACGCAGATCTCAGGAGGAGGCAGACCAGATAGTTGCCGACGCCAACAAGGCTATCGAGACTGAGCGCAAGAGAGTTCTTGCTCAGGCTCAGACACAGATCGCAGATCTTGCTATAGAAGCAGCTTCAAAGATCATCGGCGAGAACGTGGACGACGAGAAGAACCGCCGCCTCGTTGACAGATTCCTCTCCGAAGAGGAGGGTATCAAGTAATGAGCGAGATTAACAAGGACTTGCTTAAAGAGCTCATCCGCCTTGATGTGCCCCAGGAGGATGCTGACGAGACAAGGAACATACTCACTACCTGCGAGGATGTTGAGTCTACTCTCGGAAATCCGCTTGTAACACTTGATGAGAAGCGTGGGATAATAAAGAAGCTCTTCCCCGAAAGCATACATAAATTCATGATCGATGCCGTCAGAGGCGGACAGGCCGGGATAATTGCCGGTGTCCTTGAGGAGTATTCCGACTACCTCATAGAAAAGGACGGCAGTATACGTGCGGTAGTACGCTATGTGACTCCTCTTACAGAGCCGCAGCAGGCTGACCTCCGCAAGTTCATAATGGAAAAATTCGTCAAGGATGACGTTATCATAGAATATGTCCATGATCCCGATATAATCGGCGGCTTCATCCTCAATGCAGGGGATGTGGAGTACGATAAGAGCTACCGTACAAGCCTCCGTCTCATGAGGGAGAATCTTCACGGCAAGGCTGCCGAATTTGCCGGCCATGCTGATGAAAAGACCATATCCTCCGGAAAGACCGGCGATATCATCTCTGTCCTCAAAACTGAGGTCAAGGATTTTGACGTAAAGTCCGGAGCGACTGAGACCGGCTTCGTTACCCGTCTGGGCGACGGTATCGCAACAGTACGCGGCATGAATGCTGTAATGTACGGTGAGCTGGTTGAGTTTGAGACAGGCATCAGAGGTATCGTTCAGAACCTTGAAGATAAGTCAGTGGGCGTTGTTCTCCTTGGAGACGATCACGGCCTTACAGAAGGCTCTTCTGTTGTAAGAACAGGCAAGAGAGCCGGTATCGGCGTAAGCGATGAGCTCCTCGGAAGAGTTGTGGATGCTCTCGGCGCTCCTATAGACGGTCTTGGCGCTATCAAGGCTGAGGATTACTTCCCTATCGAGCGTGAAGCTCCCGGCGTTATCGAGCGTAAGCCGGTAAGTGTTCCGCTTCAGACAGGTATACTTGCCATTGACTCAATGTTCCCCATCGGACGCGGACAGCGTGAGCTTATCATCGGCGACCGCCAGACAGGTAAGACCTCTATCGCTATAGATACTATCATAAACCAGAAGGGAAAGGACGTTATCTGCGTATACGTGGCTATAGGACAGAAGTCCTCCACTGTTGCACAGGTAGTTGGCACCCTGAAAAAATACGGCGCTATGGACTATTCCGTAGTCGTATGCGCTTCCGCCAGTGATCCTGCACCTTTCCAGTATATATCACCGTATTCAGGTACGGCTATCGCAGAGTATTTCATGTCCAAGGGCAAGGATGTACTCATAGTATATGATGATCTTTCAAAGCACGCTGTGGCATACAGAGCCATGTCGCTGCTTCTCCACAGACCTCCGGGACGAGAGGCTTACCCCGGAGACGTATTCTACCTGCATTCAAGACTTCTTGAGCGTTCGAGCCGTCTTGATGACGAGCACGGCGGCGGTTCACTTACAGCTCTGCCGATAATCGAGACTCTTGCAGGAGATATCTCCGCATATATCCCGACAAACGTAATATCCATCACCGATGGACAGATATTCCTTGAGAGTGAGCTCTTCAATTCCGGACTGCGTCCTGCGGTGAACTACGGACTTTCAGTATCCCGTGTAGGCGGTGCAGCACAGACAAAGGCCATGAAGAAGGCTGCCGGAAATCTCCGAATAGACCTTGCTCAGTTCAAGGAAATGGAGATATTCACACAGTTCTCCTCAGAGCTGGATCAGGCTACTACCGAGCTGCTGGATCACGGCCATATGCTTACAGAGCTGCTGAAGCAGCCGCTCTATAATCCGCTTCCCCACCATGAGCAGGTAATACTCCTTTATGCAGCACAGCATGATCTTTTCAAGGGTATACCGCTGAAGGAGCTCAGGGAGTACCGCACAGAGCTTATGAGCTATATCCGCACCTACGGACAGGATATAATCTCAGAGATAGATGAGAATAAGGTGCTTACAGACGACCTTATGGAGCGCATTGAGCGGATAGTTACCGCATTTGAGGAATAAGGGGTGATATCATGCCCAACATGAGAGAGATCAGAGAGCGTATCGACAGTATCAAGCAGATACTCAAGATAACCAACGCCATGTACCTTATGTCCTCATCAAAGCTGAAAAAGGCAAGGAAATCCCTTGAAGCCACAGAGCCTTACTTCTATAAGCTTCAGGAGACTATAGAGAGTGTGCTGGAGCATACTCCCCATACCCGGCAGATGTACTTCGACCGCAGAAGCTCCATACCTCCGGAAAAGAGGAAGAAGGGTTACATAGTTATCACTGCGGATAAGGGCCTTTGCGGAAGCTATAATCACAATATCCTGAAATATACCGAGCAGGAACTGGCGAAATCTGCGGATATAAGCAACTGCTACCTATTTGTTGTAGGACAGGTGGGCAGACAGTATTTCGCAAACCGTAACAGGAACAGCACTAAGCCGTCAGTTGACGGAGAGTTCCTTTATACAACGCAGAATCCTACTATCTACAGAGCAATGGAGATCGCACAGCTCGTCCTCGAAAAGTTCGAGAACAAGGAACTGGACGAGGTATATGTGCTCTACACAGATATGGTAACATCGAACCTTCAGGAGCCTCGTGCTGTACAGCTGCTCCCCTTTGAGCGCCGTCATTTCGGCAAGGCTCAGGACGGAACGATGAAGAAGCTGCCAAAGGCTTCGTTCCTTCCGTCACCGGAGGAGGTAATGTCCCACCTGATACCGAACTATGCCAAGGGCATAATCTACGGAGCAATGGTGGAGGCTTTCTGCTGCGAGCAGCAGTCGAGAATGACTGCGATGGATGCTGCTACTACCAGTGCAAAGGATATGATAAAGGAACTGTCACTGCTCTATAACCGTGCAAGACAGGCTGCAATAACTCAGGAGATAACTGAGGTTTGCGGAGGCGCCGCCTCACTCAATGAGTAGTGTCTGGAGTTAAGAGTTGTCAGAAAGTAGAAAGCAGTGGTTGAAAAGATCTGGAAAACGCCGAAGGCGGCAAGCAATGGGTTTCCAAAGGGGTGAGCAATCCTTTGGCAGGGGGTGAATGAGGGGGACAGCGTTTCCCTGATAAGCAGTCCGGACAGCGAAGCGCTTCCGGATGACCGATCTGTATTGCTTTGCCCTGGCTTGACCGGCAGAATAGTTATCCCTGATCGGATAAATATTACAGTCACTGATATAGATCAGCCAATAACTGAACGATTATTCTTCTTAAGAAAGGAGAGCTGCCGCCAATGGAAAAAGGCAGGATCACTCAGGTCATAGGACCTGTTATAGACGTTGAGTTCAGCACAGGAAAGCTCCCTATGATAAGGGATGCTCTTACTGTTGAAGTGGACGGCAGGAAGCGTGTCATGGAGGTGGCTCAGCACATGGGCAACCGTATAGTGCGCTGCATAATGCTTGCCACCAGCGAGGGACTCAGCAAGAATATGGAAGTTACCGCTACCGGAAGCTGTATCAAGGTCCCGGTAGGAGAGAATACACTTGGACGTATGTTCAACGTTCTCGGTGAGCCTATCGACAAGAAGGGCGATGTGGAGACCGAGGAGCAGTGGGAGATACACCGCAAGGCACCTACATTCCAGGATCAGAGCCCTGTAGTTGAGGTGCTTGAGACCGGTATCAAGGTCATCGACCTTATCGCTCCATATGCAAAGGGTGGTAAGATAGGTCTTTTCGGAGGCGCCGGCGTAGGTAAGACCGTGCTTATACAGGAGCTTATCCGCAATATCGCTACCGAGCACGGAGGATATTCCATATTCACCGGTGTCGGAGAGCGTTCCCGTGAGGGAAACGACCTCTGGAACGAAATGCAGGAATCCGGCGTTATCAACAAGACAGCACTTGTATTCGGTCAGATGAACGAGCCGCCAGGATCCCGTATGCGTGTCGCTCAGACCGGACTTACCATGGCAGAATATTTCCGTGACAGAGAGCACAAGGACGTTCTTCTGTTCATAGATAATATATTCAGATACGTTCAGGCAGGCTCAGAGGTATCAGCACTTCTGGGACGTATGCCATCTGCCGTTGGATATCAGCCTACCCTTGCTACTGAGGTGGGCGAGCTCCAGGAGCGTATTACATCCACAAAGAACGGCTCCATAACCTCAGTACAGGCTGTATACGTCCCTGCGGACGACCTTACAGACCCGGCTCCGGCTATAACCTTCGCACATCTGGATGCGACCACCGTTCTTTCACGTAAGATAGTTGAGCAGGGTATCTATCCTGCTGTTGACCCGCTGGAATCAAATTCACGTATCCTCGAACCGGAAATCGTGGGCGAGGATCACTACACTATTGCAAGACGCACTCAGGAGCTGCTCCAGAAGTACAAGGAATTGCAGGACATCATTGCTATCCTCGGTATGGAAGAGCTTGACGAGAACGACAAGCTGGCAGTATACCGTGCAAGAAAGGTACAGAAGTTCCTCTCGCAGCCGTTCAACGTTGCCGAGAATTTCACCGGCCTGAAGGGCAAATACGTTCCTCTGAAGGACACTATCGAGGGCTTCCGTGCAATCATCGACGGCGAAATGGATAAGTATCCGGAGGCAGCATTCCTCATGGCAGGAACTATCGACGATGTTATCCTTAAAGCCAAGAGCATAAGCGACGATCAGTAAGAGAGGAGGAGCATTATGGCTAAGACGTTCAGTCTCGAAATAGTTACCACCGACCGTATCTTCTATAAGGGCGAGTGCGAGCACCTCGTCATTACGGCCATAGACGGCCTTCTTGGAATACTTGCCGGACATGAACCGCTGGTAACAGCCCTCCCGGCAGGCGAACTGAAATATATGGTGGACGGCAAATGGCGTTATGCCGCTATATCTGACGGATTCATACAGGTGATGCCGGACAAGTCGGTGATACTTGCGGATTCCTGTGAGCTTCCGGAGGAGATCGACATAAAGCGTGCCGAAGAGGCAAGGGAAAGAGCTCAGGAGAAAATGCGCCAGAAGCAGAGCATACAGGAGTATTACCAGACGCAGGCTGCCCTGAACCGTGCTATGAACCGCCTTAAGGTATCACAGAAGCATTTCAAATAAATGCCTCGGCAAGACCGATGAAAAAACTATCCCCCATTTGGATAAATGGGGGATTTATGCATATTGCAATATGAGAGGCCGGACGAATTGTGCAGTTTTTTGAAATATTACCTTTTGTTCCGGATATGCTTGACTTTTTGCTAAAAATATAGTACAATAAATGTAATTGTCACAGAGACAGAAATCAAAGGGCCTTATCACATAGCACTGTAGTATGCGCCCGTAAAAATTAGGAGGCATTGACCGTGAAAAAGATCGGCAAATCAACTTTCTTCATTGTCGTTGCTATCATCGCTCTGTTCTCAGTCTCGGCTATCTTAGGTGTCGATTACAGATACGGAGATATCTCGAAGACTTACATCAAGGGTGTTGACGACATCCGCCTTGGTATCGATATCAAGGGCGGTGTTGACGCTACCTTTGAGCCCGCTGATGACTTCGACGCTTCTAAGGATCAGCTTAATGCTGCAACAGAAGTATTCAAGACAAGACTTTCAGCACTGGGTATTACAGACAGCGAGATTTACAGCGACCCCAAAAGCGACAGAATCATAGTTCGTTTTCCATGGCAGGCAGGCGAAACAGATTTCGACCCTGAGTCTGCAGTTAAGGAGCTCGGCGAAATGGCAGAACTGACATTCCGCATGGGCAGCGATACAACTACTGATGCCACAGGAAAGACTGCATATACAGGCGAAGTTGTCCTGACAGGTGCTGATGTTGAGCAGGCTGATGTTAAGACTCATCAGAATGATACAACAAAGGAGCCTGAGTACGTAGTAGGTCTTAAGCTCAAGTCTACAGGCAAGGAAAAGTTTGCCGATGCAACAAACGAAGCCTACAGCGCAGGTCAGCCGATCGCTATCTGGATGGACGATACACAGATCTCTGCTCCGAGAGTAAATGCTGTCATCACCGATGGAGAAGCTATCATCGAAGGCGACTTTACTTTTGAATCTGCAAAGAAGCTTGCCGACCAGATCAACGGCGGTGCTCTTCCTTTCAAGATGGAGACAAAGAGCACAAATACTATTTCACCAACAATGGGCGAAGGCTCACTTGACGCCATTCTCCTTGCAGCAGCTATCGCATTTGCATTCATAGCTGTATACATGATCTTCCTCTACAGACTCCCCGGCTTTGTTGCCGTTATAGCTCTTACAGGACAGATCACAGGCTCTATCGCATTCGTTACCGGATGGTTCGGCTTCATGCCCGGTTCAACACTTACTATCCCCGGTATTGCAGGTATCATACTTGCTGTTGGTATGGGCGTTGACGCAAATATCATCACCGGCGAGCGTATCAAGGAAGAGCTCCGTTCAGGAAAGACTCTCGACGGCGCTATCAAGGTCGCTTACAAGAGAGCATTCTCTGCTATCCTTGACGGTAACGTAACAAACGTCCTTATTGCTATCATTCTCATGGGCGCATTTGGTGTTCCGACCAGCTTCTTCTCAAAGATACTCAACAAGACTATCTTCTTCATGTTCGGCGCAACAGCTGAGGGCTTCGTATACTCCTTCGGCTTTACACTCCTTGCCGGCGTTATCCTTAACTTCGTAATGGGTGTATTTGCTTCAAGACTTATGGTAACTTCACTTTCCAAGTTCAACTGCTTCAAGAACAGAAAGCTTTATGGAGGTGATGAGAAATGAGTACAAAGAAGAGCAAAAAGGAAATAACAGCTCTTATGCCTAAAAAGGTGTACAACATCACCGGCACAAAGAAGATCATCCTTGGAATTGTTATTGCCGTTGCAGTAGCATTTCTCGCAGGACTTGTCGTTAGAGGAGTAAACTTCGCTATCGAGTTCAAGGGCGGTACTATGATGACCTATAACTATGAGGGCAGCGTAAGTACCAGCGCCATTGAAAAGACCGTAAAGGAAATGGTCGATACATCAGTCAATGTCCGTACAGGTGAGAGCATCAGCTCAGGTGACAAGCAGATCACTATTTCATTCACCACTGACGACGGATTCACAGGAGATCAGCAGTCAGAGCTTACATCCAAGCTCCAGAAGCAGTTCCCTGACAATAAGATCGAGCTCTTCGATTCAAATGACGTAAACCCGTCAACAGGACGTGAGTTCCTTATCAAGTGTCTCGTAGCTATCATATTTGCAGCTCTTGTAGTTATCATCTATATAGCTATCAGATTCAGAAGGATCGGCGGCTGGTCAGCAGGTCTCTGCTCCATCTTCGCTCTCTGTCATGACCTTCTCGTTGCAATTACAGTAAATGTACTCTTCGGCTTTGAGTTCAACTCAAATACCGTTGCAGTCCTTCTTACAATACTCGGTTACTCTATCAACAATACTATCGTTATCTACGACAGAATCAGAGAAAACCGCAAGCTCATGCCAAAGGCTTCACTTAATGAGCTTATCAATGTAAGCTGCACACAGTCACTTACACGTTCTATCAGAACTTCAATAACTACTATCAGCACAATGCTCATTATCACTATCGTTGTACTGGTAACAGGTTATCATTCACTCCTCAGCTTCTCTGTACCGCTTATGGCAGGTCTTATCTCCGGTACTTATTCATCACTCTTCGTTGCTCCTGCAACATGGTCATGGATGAAGGCAAGAGAGGCAAGAAAGAATGCCCAGGGTTCTGAGAAGAAGGAGACCGCTCCTGCAAAGGCAGAGGCTCCTGCTGAAGATGAGGAAGCACCTGCTGAGAAGAAGGCTCCTGCAAAGAAGTCTGCAAACAGCAATAACAAATCCTCTTCAAAGAAAAAGAAAAAGTGATCCTAAAGCCGCACAGTAATGTGCGGCTTTTTTGTACATATGCTATTATGCATAATGCGTTATGAACTCTGCAAAATATGAACAAACTTTTATCACTTTCCCAAAAATGCAGTGCAGAGCGGCCAGCGGTTTGCAATAATCTGAAAATAGTGATATAATATATAAGTATAAATACAGCAAAAGATACTACAGCTTTCCTTAAAGGAGAAAACATATGAGCAAAGAAACATTACTGAGATACAACAGTCCTGCTGAGGATTTCAACTGGGCGCTTCCGGTAGGAAACGGCAGGATAGGCGGAATGATATTCGGCGATCCCTCAGAAGAGATCATAAAGCTCAATGAGGATTCAATATGGTCCGGCGGACCGAGACACAGAGTAAATCCTGACGCACAAGAGGGCCTTGCTGAGGTAAGAGCTCTGCTGAGTGCGGGAGATGTAAAGGCTGCCGAGAAGGTGGCATTTGAGAAGCTTCAGGGAGTTACCCCCAACAGCCGCCACTATATGCCTCTGGGCGAGCTTAAAATAAATATGGAGCTTGACGGCAGAGCCCGTGATTATTCACGTACTCTTGATATAGCAGAAGCTGTCAGCAGAGTTGAATTCACTGTAAACGATATAAAATATACCCGTGAGGTATTTGTGTCTGCACCGGATGAGGTAATGGTGATACATATTACCTGTGAAAAGCCTGGTATGATAAATATGAGCTGTTCCATTGACGGCCGTGATGATTATTATGACGACAACCGTCCCTCCGGAAAGGATATGCTGATGTATACCGGAGGTACAGGCAGCCGTGACGGTATATTCTTTGCCACCGCAGTAGGAGCAAGGACTGTGGGAGGAAGTCTCCGTACCGTGGGAGGCAGGCTCTGCGCTGAAAATGCAGACGAGGTGATGATCGTACTTGCAGTCCGCACCAGCTTCTACGGCGAATACTATGAAGCCTCTGCGGAGGTCGACACAGAAATGGCCTTGTGCTGCACCTATGACGAGCTGCTCTGCCGCCATGTAAATGACTACAGGGAGCTTTTTGACCGTGTGGACTTCTCTCTGGATGATAACAGTGAGACTGATATAAATGCGCTGACCACTGACCAGAGGATAACCCGTCTCAAGGGCGACGAGCTGGACAATAAGGAGTGCATACGCCTTATCCACGACAACAAGCTGATAGAGCTCTATTTCAACTACGGACGCTATCTTATGATATCTGCCAGCCGTGCAGGCACCCAGGCGATGAACCTTCAGGGCATATGGAACGACCAGATGTGGCCGGCATGGGGCAGCAGATACACTGTGAATATAAATACCGAGATGAACTACTGGCCGGCAGAGAGCTGCAATCTCTCGGAGTGTCATCTGCCGCTGTTTGACCTGCTGGAGAGAGTCTGTGAGAACGGACGAACCACTGCCCGGGAGATGTACGGCATAGACAAGGGATATGTATGTCATCACAATACGGATATCTGGGGCGATACGGCTCCCCAGGATCTCTGGATGCCATCAACGCTCTGGCCAATGGGCGGAGCATGGCTGGCGCTCCACGTATTTGAGCACTATGAATATACCATGGATGTGGACTTCCTTGCGGAGAAATATCACCTTATGAAGGAAGCTGCGGAGTTCTTTGTAAGCTTCCTTATAGACGACGGTAAGGGACACCTTGTGACCTGCCCCTCCCTCTCACCGGAGAACTCCTACCTGACGGAAAACGGAGTAAAGGGCAGCCTTTGTGCCGGTCCGTCAATGGATTCCCAGATAATAACGGTGCTGTTCACCGACGTTATAAAAGCTTCAGCAATACTGGGCAGGGACAGCGCATTTGCAGAAAAGCTTGTGGAGCTTCTGCCGAAGATTCCTCAGCCTGAGATCGGTAAATACGGTCAGATAAAGGAATGGGCGGAGGACTATGACGAGGCTGAAATGGGACACCGCCACATATCTCAGCTCTTTGCACTTCATCCGGCAGACCTTATATCCCCGGAGAAGACTCCGAAGCTGGCAGATGCTGCCAGAGCCACACTTGTCCGCAGACTTATCCACGGCGGAGATCATATCGGCTGGAGCTGCGCCTGGACGACGAATATGTGGGCAAGACTTTATGACAGCCGCATGGTGTATGAGAACCTGAAGCTGCTGCTGGCCTTCTCCACCAATCCCAATCTGCTGGACTCACATCCACCATTCCAGATAGACGGCAATTTCGGCGGTACAGCTGCCGTAGCGGAGGCTTTGTTACAGAGCTGCTGCGGAGATATCATACTCCTGCCTGCTCTGCCTCACGAGTGGGAGAACGGCCATATCACAGGCTTGAGAGCCAAGGGCGCCTTTGGAGTTGATATCGAATGGGCAGATGGAAAACTGAGCTCAGCCGTGATAACCTCAGATAACGGCTGCGAATGTCGTCTCCGTACAAACTGTGTTGTAAGCGTTACCTGTGACGGAGAAAATGTGGGCTCCCGCATGGAGGACGGTGCAGTGATATTCAGCACCAAGCCCGGCGGACGATATATAGTAAGGCCCTGAAGGAGATACAATGAACATTAAAAAGATGATATCGCTTGCCGCAGCCGCAGCGCTCAGCACAACAGCTGTGTGCTCGTGCAGCAAGTCAAAAAAATCGGATAAGACAGAGGCTCCTGTGCCGATAATCGAGGAGGAAACTGAAACGACCACTGCCCCTGCAGTGACCACCTCAGTGGAGACCTATCCGGATTACCCTGTGACCATACCGGAGATAAACAAGAAGGCTACAGGTGATTTCTACGAGGCAGAGGACTGCGAGCTTTCGGGAGGCCTTAAAGTGGCTGCTGAAAAGGAAAATTTCAGCGGTGAGGGCTATGTCACAGGATTTCCTGCCGACGGCAAGACCGGGCTGACTTTCAAGGCGGACGTTCCCACCAATCAGCACTACGACCTGTCGTTCAATATCGCAGCCAGCAGGATAACCACCTGCCGGCTCATTCTGAACGGAGTGCAGCTCACTGACTTCACCACCACAGGCGGCGGCAAATTCACGCAGATAACAATACACGGCGTATTCCTGACAAAGGGAGGCTCAGAAATAACTCTCATTCCCGATGGTGGAGACATATGCCTTGATTACCTCAAGCTCACGGATAATAATACTCTCAGCGAAATAAAATATGATGCCGAGGGCAAGCCGGTAAACGAAAATGCTGCGGAAGCGGCAAAAGAGCTGCTCAGCTTCCTTACGGACAGCTACGGAAAGTATATGATAACCGGACAGTATGCTGCCGACAGCGATAACTCAGAGCTTGATCTTATATACCGTACCACCGGAAAATATCCTGTGATACGTTTCTGCAATCTGACGGTACCAAGGGGCTCCTATGATGAGAGCTTCAAGGATATCGATGCCTGTGCGGACTGGTATAAGAACGGCGGAATAGTTTCCGCAAGCTGGTACTGGAGCGCACCCTCGGAGAAAAGCTCGATCCGCACTGACGAGACGGATTTCGACCTGTCAAAGGCTGTGACAGACAAGGATATTGCAAATCTTACTCAGGAGGAGATAAGAGGACTTTACGGCGAGGGAGATATTTCCGAGCAGTGCTACAGCCTCATACTTGACATAGATACTATCGCCGGTCAGCTCACATCCCTGAAGAATAAGGGCGTGCCGGTGCTGTGGAGACCTCTCCCGGAGGGCGGAGGAAACTGGTACTGGTGGGGAGCAGCCGGAAAGGACGCTTATAAGTGCCTCTGGCAGCTGATATACACCCGTATGACCGAATATTTCCAGCTTGATAATCTGATCTGGGTATGGAACGGACAGAGCTCGTCTGTGCTTGTGGACAAGAACACATATGATATAGCTTCTGTTGATATATATATGACGGACGAGAAGGATTACGGCGGAAGATTCTACGAGAGCTTTGCGGCTATACAGAAGTTTGCCGGCAATGGCAAGCTGGTGGCGATAAGCGAATGCGGAAGCCTTCCGGATATAGACAGCGCCTTCCGTGACAATGCTATCTGGTCATTCTTCGGGCTCTGGTTCGGGGAATACCTTGAGGATGACAAGGGAGAATACTCCGAAAAATTCACCAGCAAGGATACGCTTGTCCGGACATATAATTCCGAGGGCGCACTGACCCTTGACGAATATCAGAAGATAAAGAGCGGCGAAAAGCTGGATGTGAATACAGAGACAGTGACCGAGCCTGCTGAGACTACAACATCCGCCGAGACTACTACTACAGCCGCACAGTGACCTTTACGGCAGAAGGAGGAAACCATGTTCACCGAAAAACAACTCAGACGGCAGCCCTCAGAGACACAGACCGAACTGATGAACAGGATGCTCGGAGAGGCCGGCAGCAATAAATACCGTGCAGTCAGCTTCCGCATGGAGGATGTTCTTGTAATGACGCCGTTTCTCGATGAATGTGCCCTTTTCATGTTCATGGAGGAGGACTTTGCCCTGTTCGATACAAAGGGAAAGAAGACCTTTACAGAGCTGCGTATAGCAGCCGGCGAGGCTGCGGAGAAGAAGTACGGTGTTCGCACAAGGGTAACACTTGCAAAGATATACGATATCTTCGCAAAGCTCAGCGGCGTCAGTCCGGACGGAAGAGATAAGCTGATGCAGCGTGAGTGTGAGCTGGTGGAGCATTTCACCTTTCCCCGTGAGTGCGGAAAGGCTCTTTACCGTGAGGCAAAGAACAGCCGCAAGCGTGTCATCATATTCTCCGAGAGCATATACCCTCGTGAGGTGGTGACCGAGGTGCTTGAACGCTGCGGATACAGCTCCTATGATGGGCTCATCGTGGTTTCGGAGATAGCTGACAATGACGCAAGGAGCTGGTACGCTCCTGTGCTGAAAAAGGCCGGCGTAGGAGCAGCAAAGCTCTTTCACTGCGGCCATGATGTGGCATATGATATAGAGCTGGCCATAATGAACGGCTCAAAGGCAATGATGACTGCCCCGGCAGTTCAGCTTATGGAGCGCTCAGGCAGGCTGTCCGGCTATATCAGGGATAAGCTGGTATACGATCTCGATTCTCCGGAGCATCTTGCCTTGCAGTGCGTACTTGGGCTTTATGCCGCATACGGCTTTGACATTCCCCAGACGAAGGTACCTCTCAGCGATATATGCAGCGACGGACGGCTGCTGGGCTTCATAGTGCTTGGCGCATACAGTCTCTGCGGAGAGGACTACAAGCCCTCTGCCAGACAGGCGCTGATACTGAACGCCCTTAACTCCGACAAGGCAGCACTTGAGGGCAAGGAGGATTTCGACACCCTCTTTTCAAGACATTTCGGAAGCTTCCTCGACAAATTCGGTACGAAGGACTGCGAACTGCCGCTGCAGTTTGTTGAAGAGTGCTGCAGCGCTGCTGACCGTGAGCTTTTCAGGCCGTATATGTCACCGGATGCACTGAAAAAGTGGGGATCTTCGGTAAAAGAGCCGAAGCTTGTTGAGTATTCGGCCAGATCCAACGAAAAAAGAGCCCTTGACCGGCTTGCCGACAAGATGTTCCCTCCGGGAACAAAGGTACGCAATATCACCGAGAGCTTCCTTTCAAAAGGCTTGAAAAAGAACAAAAAATAACAGTATATTCCGCACTGACATTTATTTTACATTTTCCCCTATGAACCTACATTATAACCTAAAATAAACCGTTGCCGCCCTATGTAATATGTGGTATCATATTTAAGTACCAGCAGAAAAGACGTTTTCTGACGGCTGCTGCAAGTATAAAGGGAGGTATAAATAATGAACGGAAAAGTAAAGGTACTTATCGGCGATGATTCTGCCGGAACAGGAGTAAGCATCGCAAACAAGCTCAGAGAAAGGGGAATGTATGCATACACCAGGCGCAAGGACTGTTCGGTGATACTCGAATCCATAAAGAACGATCCGCCGGATGTTGCCGTGCTGGATATCACTGCACAGAACGGAGACGCTGTGACTATAATGAAAGGGGTCAGGGAGCTGGGAGTGAAATTCCCTGTATTCATCGTGACCTCAGCATACGACAATGAGTTCATAGAGCGCCAGGTAATGGACAACGGAGCATCCAAGTTCCTGCTTCGTCCATATGATGCCGATGACCTCTGTGCAGCCATAAGCTCCGCACTTGGAGACAGGGCGAACAGCCTCAGCGATGATATGGAGGTAGTCGTTACCGATATCATCCATCAGCTTGGAGTGCCGGCGCATATCAAGGGATATCATTATCTCAGAACTGCCATACTCTGCTCTATAGAGGACAAGGAGCTTCTTGACAGCGTTACAAAGCAGCTCTATCCTACCGTTGCAGGAGCCTATGACACTACATCATCAAGGGTAGAAAGAGCCATACGCCATGCTATAGAGATAGCCTGGGACAGGGGCAATGTAGATACCCTGAATTCATTTTTCGGCTACACGGTCGATACCGGAAAGGGAAAGCCGACAAATTCGGAATTCATCGCACTTATAACGGATAAGCTCCGTCTGCGCTACAAATCAGCGCTGAGGAAGGTCTGAGCCTGTAAGCTGTGGTGATACCTGGAAAAAATCATCTTTATCCGACAAATATTAAAATAATCATATCAAGGAGGAATCACTATGGCATTTAAGAAGATCAGGCGCAGGGAGCTATGCTTCAATCCGTTTGACAAGATCGGCAAGGAGTGGATGCTGCTTACCGGAGGAACACCTGACAATTTCAACACAATGACCGCTTCATGGGGACAGCTTGGCGTGCTCTGGAGCAGGAAGGTAATGACCTGCTATATCCGTCCCAACAGGTATACATTTGAGTATATCGACAAGGGCGAATACTTTACAGCATCATTCTTCGGAGAGCAGTACCGCAGCGCTCTGACTTTCTGCGGCTCACATTCCGGCAGGGACTTTGACAAGGTTAAGGAGACAGGGCTTACTCCTGTTGAGATCGATGGAAATGTAGCCTTTGAGGAGGCAGATCTGGTGCTTGTATGCCGCAAGCTTTATCAGTATGATATGGAGGCAAAGGGCTTCCTTACTGATGACGGTATCGTGGAGCAGGTGTATGGCAAGGAGCCTTATCACAGGGCGTATATCTCTGAGATAGTTGCTGCATACGTAAAAGAATAAAAACGCCGGAGGCTGCTGCGTATTTTTACGCCTCGGCCTGACCGGCAATAATAACAGAAACAGCCATAAAGAAGTATCAACTCCTTTATGGCTGTTCTGTGTTTTTAGCAATCAATATATAATCATATCATGGGAGGGGGTAAATCTTAAATTATGAAACTCACTTCTCGAGGAGTCTGTACTGGATGCCGAGAGCGTCCATAGGAGTGATGCCGTTGCCGGTGTTAGCTACGTCTGCGTTGAACTCGCCCCATTCTGTAAGCTCATACGTGTCAGGGTTGGATATGGACTGCATGATGAGAACAGCGTCGTTCATTTTCATCTGATTGTCGCCGTCTGCATCGCCGGAGCGCTTGATAGGCTTGCCGTTGAGAGCTTCAAGGTATTTGATATGGCTGATCTCTGCAACTGCTTCGATATTGCTGTTATCTGTGCTGTGTGCATCATTATATGCCTTGAGGAGTGCATTTACATCAACATCTTCATTTTCATAATACTTCGTAATTACGAATTCAACTATCTGGAGATCAAGCATATCACCGCTTACACCATCACTGTTAAGATCGAGCTCATTATCAATGTGATTCCATACTTCCGGAGTCAGAACGCTACCGGAGCTGTCTCTTTGAGCTACGAGATCGTTGCAATAGATCATTATATCTTTATAGTCTTCCATATCTATAACACCGTCAAAGTTGATATCCGGGGGAGCAACTTCTCCGTTGAGCATTCTCTTATCAAAAATCTTGCAGGCTGCTTCGAGATCTTCCATATAATTAGGCTCAAGCATACGATTAATCTTGTCCATCTTATCTACAACTTTAAGAAATCCGGCATCGATAGAGATCTTGCTCACATTTGCAACAAATACATCTAAATGGCTGGCGCGTGACATAGCATATTTGATTGATTCAACATCGGCTCCTTCCGGTAAATTATTTTCGAGATCCTCTAAATAGTCATATATACTCCATGAGTCAACATAGCTTGGATCAAAACCGTTTTTGTAAATAAAATACTTGATAAGTGTCTCGTTGCTTTCATTGTCAAAGAAGCACTTCTGATAGTATTCATCGCAATTATCCCAGGTTGAGGCTGATATTGAAACAACTGCTTTGGCTGCATTGCTGTCGAATGGTGATGAGATCTTACTGTAGAAGTAGATCTGATATTCAAGCAGATCATAAATATCAGCTGAACCATTTCTGTTGAAGTCAAGATCAATATTTTCTGTATCGATAAGATTTGCTGTGTACTGATAGATAAGATCCTGCTCAATAGCTACTTCCTTCAGGTCATTTACAAATTTGTAGCTGTCCATTGTTATCTCGCCGTTATTATCCGGATAGTTATACATATTGAAATCCTCCGGATCCAGGCCGTTTTTATATAAGTAATAACGTTCAAGAATAACAAGATCGTTGCTCTTGTCCTGAGATCAAGGTCTATATCGCTTCTTGTGCTGATAACTTCTTTCTCTGCCTCGGTTATCATAGAATCATTATGCATGATATAAGCCCAGAGATCGCATACATCATAGCGGTCAAATATACCGTCATTGTTTACGTCCGGGGATGCAGTTCCGTCTTCGATCAATGGGAAAACGTATTCCAGTAAGACAGGGTCTGCTGTCGGAGGCTCATATGAGGCCTGAACTAATCCTGTAGGGATAACGTTCATAAATGCAATTGTGACTGCTGAAGCTAAAAACTTTTTCATAACAATACTCCTTTCAACGTGAGCGACCTCTTCGTCAAACTCACTGTGAGGTTTAGTGGTTACGATCGTGACCACCGGCTGTTTAGTTGCTGATGTTACAGTAGTGACTGCTGCCGGATCGGATGAGCGTGCAGTGGTCACTGTGACTTTCGGTGTCTGAGCAGGCTTTCCTGACGGGCGGGTATAGACGACGCCACCGTTGCCGCTGTTATTTGCATTATTGTTACCATTGTTTCCGTTACCGTTGATAACTGCCGTAGACGTTATCGGTGTTCCGAAGCCTGCTGTAGTAGTCACGGTATATTTTGTATCTGTACCCGGGGCAGTTGTCCGGACAATGCCGCCTGGTACGTCAGGCACCTCTGTAGGGAGTTCTGTATCTGTTATGATGTTGTCGGTATCGCTGTTGAACTTTTTAAGCTCAGGAGTTTTCTGAACGCCGTTCCATATGCAGACCGCCGCTGCTACAGCAGTCAATGCTGAAATGGCTATCCAGCCTATCTTTCTGCGCTTTTTCTCAGCCTTTTCTTCCGGGACTCCGGTCAGTGCTTCCATTTTCTCCTTGAAGTTGTCGGAAAAATCGTAATCGGGGATATCCAGACCGGTCATTTCATCATAGCTCTCGCTGAGAACTTCTTCGAGAGCATCTTTAAGAATATCCTTGCTCATTTTTTTCCGCCTCCTTCATCAAGAATTTTTGCAAGAGCCTTTCGTGCTCTCTGGATGCGCTTGTACACGTTTTCGCTCCCAATCTTCAGCAGCATAGATATCTCGTTGATATTGTAGCCGTATACATATCGCAGCATCAAAACATCCCGATACTCGTCCTTGAGGTGTTTGATAGCGCTTATCACTGAATCGAAGGAATAACTGTCAAGACTTACCGCTCCCACATCTTCATCCGGTGTTTCCGAGAGGCAGATCTTCTGGTTTTCTCTGTACTTATCCAGTGCTGCGTTTCTGACAATTATAACGAGCAGCGATGTCATTTTTGGACAGTCAAGTTGTGAATATTTTGAAAAATTCTTTGAGAATCTTAGAAACGCTTCTGAAACGCAGTCCTCTGTATCTGCAAAGTTGTTCAGTATATTCATTGCAGTGTACATCATTAGTCTGCGGTTTTTTATGTATATCTCTTCAAAGGAGAGCTTGCTTTCGGTTTCGGCAGAAGAGTCAAGACATAGCTCCATGCGTTTCAGCTCCTTTCCTTCTATGATAGGTATTCATTATATTAACGTATAATGATACCATTTCTGGACAGCGGAATTGTGAACTTTTTGTAAACAATTTGTTTTGGATGTGATAACAATCGTCAATATGGCATAGCAAAGCCGATATCTTGCCCAATGAAGGGAAGAATTGATTGTTTATTATGCAGAAATCTGTGCAAGTGCCTTTATTATGTTGAAAAAATATGGTATAATTGTATAAAATATCTGGGGAGGTTTTTCGTATGACATTTCTGAAAAGAACACTGGCTTCTGCGGCAGCTCTGAGCATAGCATTTCTTCCTGTATGCGGGCTTCCGTATTCTTCACCGGAAAAAGTTTTTGCCGCAGATTATACTGAGGGCTCTACTGACGAGCTGAAATATTATCAGTATTCAGACCATGTGACCATAGTCGGAGTAGTCAGCAACAGCATAAGATCCGTGGAGGTGCCGGACAGCATAGCCGGACTTCCGGTAACAGAGCTTGGAACAAGGGCATTTGCGTCCTGCTATTATCTTGAATCAGTCAGGCTTCCGGAAAAGCTGGAAAAGATCGGAGCATATGCCTTCCTTAACTGCCGGAATATCAAGGAGATAAGCATACCTGATACTGTATCGTCGATAGGCAGCGAGGCGTTCAGACAGTGCTCCGGGCTGGAATCCTTCACCCTGCCTGCCTCACTGACAGAACTGGGAACAGCAGTATTTACCGGCTGCAAGAAGATATCCTCATTCAGTGCCGCAAAGGGCAGCAAGATTTTTTCCGTATCTGACGGCATAGTATTCAGCGACAGCGGAAAAACTCTTGCGGTATTCCCGGCGGCAAAGAATGTTACGGAATATACTGTTCCCGGAACAGTTACAAAGATAGCTCCTACAGCATTTTCCGGCTGTACGGAACTTGTGGCGGTAGACATACCGGATACTGTAAAGGAATGCGGAGGAGGCCTGTTCTATGGCTGTTCCTCTCTTGAAACGGTAAGGCTGCCGGAAAGCCTGACCGAACTGGACTATACGCCTTCATATAACTACTATTCCGATCCGCTGGGCTTCTTTGAGAACTGCGTAAAGCTAAAAAACATAACGTTCCCTTCCGGACTGACCGTGCTGGATTACGATGCGTTTTACGGATGCCGGGCATTTACCGAGTTCATAGTCCCTGACAGTGTAGAGAAGATATACAGCGGAGCTTTTGAGAACAACAGCGCCCTGACTTCCATAACACTGGGCAGCTCCGTCAGCGAGGTCAGCACCTCGGCATTTGACGGCTGTTCTGTACTGGAGGCGATAAATGTCTCTCCGGAAAACAAGTATTATTCCTCTGTGGACGGTGTTATGTTCGATAAGGAAGGCAGCACCATCGTCATGTATCCATTCGGCAGGAAGGCAAGCTCGTATACAGTTCCTTCCAGAGTCAGAACTATAGGCTATGCCTCGTTCTATGAAAATCCCAACATAGAAAAGATAGTGATACCAGCCTCAGTGACCAGGCTGGAAGCCTATTCGCTGAACAGGTGCAGCAAGCTGACCGATATCGTATTTGAGGATCCTGATGCTGTTGATAAGCTGAGTATTGGCAGATACGCCCTTTACGGCTCGGCGTATCAGAATAACTGCACCGATGAACAGGGGTTCGCAGTCACTGACAGCGGAATACTGCTGGCAGTTCCGGAAGCGGCCACGGGAGAGCTTGTTATACCTGAAAACGTCAGACTTGCAGCCGGGGCTTCGATAGTAAACAAGAACATAACAAAGCTTATATTCCAGGGGGATGTACGGCTTGACGAAACAGCAGTATACTGGTGCGAAAGCCTGACTGCCATTGAGGTGGACGGCGATCTTGTCTATGGAAATAATGCGGTGTACAGCGGCACCAGTACCCTTACTGACCTGAAGGTCACCGGCGATATCCGGCTAAAAGGAACGCTTCCCAGAACAGTGGTCAACGTGTCACGGGGACGAAAGGCACTGGAATACGATATATCTGACAGTACCGGCGAAAAGGAATATACGGCAGCCAGCGAGCAGATAAAGTCCGGATTGGACATAAAAGCCAGCAGCGGCTGGTACATAGACAGCGTGTTCGAGATGAAGCTCAGTGACGGCTCAGCCTGTGCGGCGATAGCGGTCAGCGGCGGTGCGGCTGTATATACTCAGGACGGCCGCCTGATGTTCTCCGTTATGAAGGAGGGAATGACCCTCGGAGCAGCCTGTGCAGACAATGAGGATAATATATACATCATGTGGGGCTTCAGCATCAAGGACGATGTTATCGCAGATAATATGGATACCTGCAATGTTGTTGTTGAAAAATACGACAGCAGCGGCAGGCTGCTGAAAACTCTGGGCTTGTCTCCGTCACAGACCCAAGCGCAGTTCCCTTTTGATGCCGGAAATGCAAATATGAGCATAAGCGGAGGTGTTATGGGACTGCTTTTCGATACGGAATGGCTCAGGTCCTCTGACGGATATCATCATCAGGGTTCAGTCTTCGTTGCAGCAAACTCCTCTGACCTTTCAGTGATAAGCATAGATACCCTCAATGCCTCCCACTCCTTCGGCGTAAGCATGATACCTACGGAGAGCGGATTTGCGGATATTCAGAACGGCGATGCCAATTACAGAGGCATCAATTTCTGCTTCTATGACAGGGCTTCTGATACCCACAGCAGGATAGTGGGATTCCATTCTCCGGGCAAATACGGATCCAATTCTGCTCAGCTTGACGGCAACGCAACCTATATCAGGCTTGGCGGACTTGCAAAGAGCCGTACAACCTATGCCATAACAGGCAGCGGCGAAAAGAACTATACCTCAGATGTGTTCTACAATTCTGAGTACAGACAGAGAAAGTACAATGTGTTTGTGCGTATCTGGGACGATACTCTTATCTCTTCAGCAGCCTCCGGATGTGCAGGTGTTGACAGGATCGATCTTGCCACCGGAAAAGTAGCCGATACAAATGTGATATGGCTGACGGACTGTGCCGAGAACGAGGCTGTAGGGGCAGTTAAGGCTGTTGCTCTTGAACAGGGCGCATATGTAGTGATGTGGGAGAAGTATACCGACACAGAGTTTGACAGTGTCAGGTATGTAGTTCTTGACGAGTGCGGAAATGTGCTCCGCAAGGAGACTGAGCTGAAAGGCTCCAGGCTTTCAGATTCGTCCATACAGCCGGTGGTAGACGGCAATACCCTTACATGGGCTTATACCAACGACAACGACGACACACTGACCTGGTACAGCTTTGAGATAAATGGAAAAACGCCTGTAGCCGGTGATGCTGACTGTGACAGTCAGGTAAAGATGAACGACGCAGTGCTGGTAATGCAGGCATTGTCGAATCCGGATATATTCGGCCTTAACGGGTCAAACAGCCGCCATATAACGGAACAGGGCGAGAGAAACGCAGATGTGTATGAGCGTGGCAGCAAGCTGACACCTATGGACGCATTATCGATACAGAGATATCTTATCGAGCTGATCCCGTCGCTGCCGGAAAGCTATATGAAATAACGCAGGTCCGGAGCGGACAGCTTGACAGACCAGGCAAAAAACGGCCATAAGGAGGCAGTAACCTCTTTATGGCCGTTAATTCATATATTTTCTCTTTTGTAAACCTCAGCAGCTTCTGCGCCGAAAAAGCTGACAAAAAGGCTGTTGTCGCTGATAAGAGCGAGTTTTTGCTGTCTGGTCAGCTGTTTTATCCTCCATTCCAGCTTTGAAGCATTGCTGCGGTCGGAAGTGCTCCACAGAGCCTCTATTGCCTCCACCTTATGGGAGCGTGTGAACTTAGCTCCCCTGCCGCCTGCGCCGGAATGTTCCTCAAGGCGGCGGTCAATATCAGTGGTAATGCCGGTATACAGGCTTCTGTCCTCACATCTCAGGATATATACATAATACATTATTTCTGCTTGATCCTGAAGCTGCTGTTGCGGAGCTGACTTGCGTCGAAGCCCTTGGGACGCTTATCCTCACGCTTCTTCTTAGGTCTGCGCTCGGAAGTCTGCTGCTTCTTTTCCTCTTCATCGTTGAGGCGCATTGTAAGGGAGATACGGCTGCGCTTAACGTCTACATCAAGCACACGTACCTTTACCACCTCGCCTACCTTTACGGCTTCGAGAGGATGCTTTATGTACTTGCTGCATATCTGTGATATATGCACGAGTCCGTCCTCATGCACGCCGATATCCACGAATACGCCGAAGTCGATGATATTGCGGACAGTTCCCACAAGCTCCATACCGGGCTTGAGATCCTTTATCTCCATGATATCGCCGCTTCTCATAAGCGGAGGCGGGAGCTCGTCACGGAGGTCACGGCCGGGCTTTTTCAGTTCTCCGATGATATCTGTCAGGGTCGGCACACCGATTCCCAGGGTCGAGCTTATATTCTCAACGCCAAGGCCGTCAGCCTTCTCGGAGATACCCTCTGCACCGCCGTTTGATATATCGGCAAGGGTGAATCCGCACTCGCTGAGGAGTGATGCTGCGGCAGCATAGCTCTCAGGATGAACGGCTGTATTGTCAAGAGGGTTCTTACCGTCACGTACTCTCAGGAAGCCTGCACACTGCTCAAAGGCCTTTTTGCCCAGCTTCGGCACTTTAAGGAGCTCCTTGCGGTCGGTGAACTTTCCGTTTTCCTCACGGTAGGAAACGATATTCTTAGCAACTGCGGAATTGATACCCGCAATATATGAAAGCAGTGAATATGAAGCTGTGTTAAGGTCTACGCCGACGGAGTTAACGCAGTCCTCAACAACGCCGCCGAGAGCCTCGCTCATTCTTGCCTGCGGCATATCATGCTGATACTGTCCGACGCCTATAGCCTTAGGTTCGATCTTTACCAGCTCTGCAAGGGGATCCTGCAAGCGGCGTGCGATAGAGATAGCACCTCTTATGGAAACATCGTACTCCGGGAATTCCTCTGCGGCCAGCTTTGAAGCGGAGTATACTGACGCACCTGCTTCATTTACGATCATGTAGCTTACCTTGCCGGCGTATCCCTTTATGATGTCAGCGGTAAAGGATTCAGTCTCACGGGAGGCAGTGCCGTTTCCTATGGAGATAGCGCTTACGTTGTACTTGTCGATGAACTGCTTTACCTTCTTCTTTGCAGCTTCAACAGCTCCTGCTGAGCCTGTGGGGTAGATTATAGCTGTATCCAGCACCTTGCCTGTGCCGTCGATGACAGCGCTCTTGCAGCCGTGAGCATATCCCGGATCAAGACCCAGGATGACGCTGTTCTTGAGCGGCGGCTGAAGGAGCATCTGGCGGAGATTTGCTGCGAATACCTTTATGGATTCTTCAGCGGCCTTTGTACTCATCTCTGAACGTATCTCACGCTCGATAGACGGGAAGATAAGGCGCTTGTAGCCGTCTTCTGCGGCAGCTCTGACAAGCTCTCCGCAGGCATTGTTTGCCTTGACATATTTGCCGAGGATAATATCAGTTGCAAGAGTCTCATCAAGAGTAACAGCGACCTTGAGGAAGCCCTCTTTCTCACCTCTGTCAAGAGCGAGAACACGGTGGTTTGCCACCTTCGGGATAGGCTCTGTGTACTCATAGTAATTCATGTATACGCTCTCTGCTTCGGGATCGGCAGCCTTTGATACCAGCTCGCCTTTTTCTCCTGCAAGAGCACGGAGCTTCTTTCTTATATCAGCATCATCGGAGATATCCTCTGCGATGATATCCATAGCGCCCTGGAGAGCGGTCTGTGCATCAGGGATCTTCTTCTCCTCATTTATGAATGCCTCAGCCTCCCTTTCGGGATCAGTGGCATTTTCCTGAGCGATGAGAATTTCTGCAAGTGGCTCAAGACCGTTTTCTCTTGCGATGCCTGCACGGGTCCTTCTCTTAGGCTTGAAGGGACGGTATATATCCTCTACCTCCACGAGAGTGAGGGCGGCACTGATAGCAGCCTCGATCTCGGGAGTCATTTTTTCCTGTTCGGTTATAGCGTTTGTTACCTCTTCCTTACGCTTTTCAAGGTTACGGAGATACATGAGCCTGTCGTAGAGCTCACGGAGCACCTGGTCATCAAGGGATCCTGTAAGCTCCTTACGGTAACGGGCAATGAAAGGAATGGTCTTGTCATCGTCGATGAGCTCAACGGTATTATCAACCTGTTCCTGTCTGAGACCGAATTCTTTTGCGAGTGTTTTGTTAATGTCCATATTTTATCCTTTCTTTGCCGGATCATTCCTGTATTTCAGCGGCTGTGTCCGTACCCGCCGGCATTTCCGGCAGGCTTTCTCCGGGCTGCTGGCTGAGCTCAGCCTGAGCCTCGTTGAAGCGGTCTATCCATGAGAACAGGGATTTTGCTATATCCTTCCAAACATTTATATTATTCTTCTCGTTCAGCACCTCATGGCGCATCCCGTCGAACAATCTGTGTGAAATGCTCTCGAAGCCGTTTTTCTCCAGTCTTGACATAAGCTTGAAGAGTTTTTTCTCCGAGATCATGCAGGGGTCGTCTTTACCGGATACGAAGCGTATTGGGAGGGACGGATCTGCATCGCCGTCAGCTTTTCCTGCCCATGCAGCCCTTACCAGCATGAGGGCTTCTTCATAGCCGTTCATAGTTGTTCTGAAGCTGCAAAGCGGATCGTTGTTGAAATTTTCAACGACCTCGGGGTCGCTGCATCGCCATGAATTATCGGGCTGTTCAAAGAAGCGGCCGAAATTATCATCTATTATATCGTATACCTTTTCGCTTCTGAAGCGGCTTCCCGGCTTCTTTGCCGACTCGGAGTTTATTCCTCTTACCACAGGCGAGAACGGGCTGTAGCAGGGGATGCCTGTAAGGGCGAGGCCGTTTATGGCTCTGCTGTGGTCACGTATGAAGCAAAGAGCGCCTGAAGCGCCGATGCCGTGGCCAAGCATGAATATGGGGAGCTGTGGAAAGCGGGCATGGATAAGGCTGTTGAGCTGAGCGATATCGCTGACGAATCCCTCACTGCCGTTACGGAACATAAATCCCAGATCATCCTCTGAGCATATGCTCTTTCCGTGTCCTCTGTTGTCGTGTATCACTGTCATGAATCCCTCTTCTGCAAGGTAGTCCATAAAGGGATAATAGCGCTCCTTGTGCTCGTTCATTCCGTGGATTATCTGCACTATACCGCAGGGAGTACCTGACGGAACGGCTAAAGCGGCGGAAATGACAAGCTCGTCAAATCCGGAGGTAAATTCAAATTCCTTCAGATCGGCATTAAGCATAGCGATCCTCCTTTTTGTTCTGCGGCGCTGAGTTATTTTCTCTGCTTTCATGCGCCGGTTGTGCCTGAAATAAGCACTGTTCTATTATTATAACATATTTCACGCATCAAATCAAGCTTTTGATAACGAAATAAGCGCAGGCCGGATAAGCTGCTGTCCGCATAGTCCGCAGCGCCCTCGTGTACTTCTGCCAGTTTTATGTCAACACTTGACAAATTCTGCTGATTCTGATAGAATTACTCTAAAGGAGGATGATTATATGAAATGTACATTCTGCGGAGCGGATATGCTCCCTTCAGATAAGTTCTGCAATAACTGCGGCGCATCAAATCCCAATGCTGCAAACACCGGCGCTCCTGCAAGGATCCCCGGACCTGCCGAGAATAACGGCTATAATCAGAATAATAACCAGTACGGCCAGAACTACGGCGGCTA
>JAAYBK010000019.1 GCA_012718885.1 Ruminococcus sp.
AAACAAGTTCGAGTTCCGTATGCTTGGTTCTTCCAACAGTATCTCCTGCGCTAACATCCACCTCAATGCAGCTGTTGCTGAGGTTCTGAAACAGTTCGCTGACAAGCTCGAAAAGGCTAAGGACTTCAACAATGCTCTCCACGATCTTATCAAAAAGACTATCAAGGATCACAAGCGTATAATCTTCAACGGCAACGGCTATGATGATGCATGGATAAAGGAAGCTGAGAAGCGCGGTCTTATGAATCTCAAGACTACCGCAGATGCTATGCCACATATCTGCGACAAGAAGAACGTGGATATGCTCACTTCTCACGGTGTATTCACAGAGGCTGAGATCTACTCACGCTGCGACATCATGCTTGAGAACTATGTCAAGACTGTCAACATTGAGGCTGTGACTATGGTCGATATGGCTCGCAAGGAAATAATCCCTGCTGTTGCTAAATTTGCAGCTGATACTGCTTCTGCTGTCGCAGTCAAGAAGAGCGTATCAAAGGCAGCCTGCAAATATGAGACAAAGCTCGTTACTGAGCTTTCCGAGCTCATTGATGCTATGGACGCTGCAACAACAGAGCTTGAGGAGGCAATTGCAAAGTTCAAGGGAATTGCTAAGATAATCGAAGCCTCTGAGTTTGTTCGTGACACTATGCTTCCAGCAATGGATAAACTCCGTGCAGCAGCTGACAAGGCTGAAACTGTTACTTCCGAAACTTATTGGCCATTCCCGGCATATGACAAATTACTTTTTGGTGTTTGATATGCAGTAACAGCATAAATATAGCAGATCCGCCTGAACTTTTATGAGTTCAGGCGGATCGTTGCATTAATAAGGATTTTATCGTATAATGAAAAATGAGCACCTCCAAGTATCGTTTATGATAACTTCGGAATTATTGACGTCTGATCTTGACTTATCCAATAGAAAAAAGCCTTCTGTAACAATCTCATAGGGGAATGTATGATTACATGAATTACGGATATCAAAGATCAAAAAAGAACCACGCGTTTGGTTATCTGTTCATTTTGTAATTACCTTAGAAAAGAAAAACCGCTTAGAAGTCTATTCTAAGCGGTTTTTCATTGGAGCTTGTGACGGGACTCGAACCTGCGACCTGCTCATTACGAATGAGCTGCACTACCAACTGTGCTACACAAGCAATATTAAATTTTTAAATTTGTAAGGTGCTGCACGGCTGTCGCTTTATAATCAGTCCGAGACCTGCTCATTTTCGGTCAGAAATAAGTCGTACTGCTCGCTTCTGCTCCCATTACTCCATATTTCTTCCCTTCGCAACCTCCCTTTATCTGTCACAGGCAGCGGTCGTTTGCTCAGCAAATGCGCTGCACTACCAACTGTGCTACACAAGCATATATCAGAAATGATTGCAACAAAACAATTATACAATATCGGAGGAGAAAAGTCAATAGGTGGATCCTATTTTTTGTATGACAAAAAAGTGCGGCAGATATAACTGCTGCACCGGATATTATTCATTGATATCGAAATCAGCCTGTGCTTCGCCGGAGCCGCTGATAGAAATTGCAGCATCATCGGGAATAGCTGTGAATTCGTCGACCTTAATGAGAACAGCGCTTGATTCCTCTTCGTCTCCCTCTTCAGTCAAATCAAGAAGGAACTTGCCGTCCTTGAGTTCAAGGATGAAATCGTCGTCTGTGTCCTCAAGAGGACCGCCTGTAATCTGAACCTTGTTATCTTCGATCTCTTTCCATTCGATATCCTCAGGTTTGTTTTCCTCGCTCATCATGAATGAAAGGAAAGTACCCTTATTGTCATCTTTGAGTTCTATCTGGAAGAGAGAGCTTGCATCAACTCCGAAGAATGAAGTATCGGTCTTGCCTTCGAAAGTGATTTCGGAACACTGCCATTTTCCTTCATATTTATTGGCAGCCTTTTCGGATGAATCCTTCTTGTCGTCCTTGCCGCAGCCTGCTGCGAGTGAAGCGCAGAGCATGAGTGCTGCTGATAAACTGATGATTTTTTTCATGGAATAAATCCCTCCTGTAAGATTTACGTATGTCCGGAGCATGAAAACTGCCTTAAAATAGCTGTTTGCATTTCCGGGAAATACGGCAGCATTAAAGCTGACAGATGATATTGTTTCACAGTTTGCAAGAAATGTCAATATATGATCGCAGAAAAAGCAACTGTTTTAACTGTCCACCACTGGCGTACAAGCGTATTCACTAAAAATACAGACTGATAATTGCTGAATTTTGGCTTTCTGTCAATTGATTTTGAGACTGTTTTGGAATATAATTTATATTGTGACAAAAATAACAATGTGTCATCATACATTTATGCGGCATTGCCGCCCGTTCTTCAGGACGGATAAATCTTATCAAAGGAATGATCTATATGGCAGATAAAGTTGTAAAATTCGGCGGAAGCAGCCTTGCCTCCGCAGAGCAGTTCAGAAAGGTCGCTGCGATAATCAAGAGCGACGCAAAGAGAAAGTACGTTGTTCCCTCAGCTCCCGGAAAGAGATTCTCCGAGGATATCAAAGTCACAGATATGCTTTACAAGTGCTGTGAGCTTGCAGGCAGCGGTGTTGATTTCACAGAGGATTTCCAGATCATCAAGGACAGATATAACGGCATTATCTCTGAGCTTGGCATAGATATGTCTCTTGACAGCGAGTTCGACATCATCACAAAGGAGCTCAAGGATCGTCCTTCAAGAGATTTTGCAGCCAGCAGAGGAGAGTACCTCAACGGTAAGGTGCTTGCAAAATACCTTGGCTTCAATTTTGTTGATGCAGCTGACGTTATCGTGTTCGATACAAAGGGAACTCTCCTCCTGGATGATACTGTAAAGGCTGTAAAGGCAAAGCTCAGCGGCCTTGACAATGCTGTTATCCCCGGCTTCTACGGAAAGACCACTGAAGGCTATATCAAGACCTTCTCAAGAGGCGGTTCTGATGTTACAGGTTCTATCATCGCTAATGCTGTAAGAGCTGATATATATGAGAACTGGACAGACGTTTCCGGTTTCCTTGTTGCTGATCCGAGAATAGTTGAAAAGCCGGACGTTATAGAGGTAATAACATACCGTGAGCTGCGTGAGCTTGCTTACATGGGCGCTTCAGTGCTCCATGAGGATGCTATCTTCCCTGTACGCTCAGCCGGTATCCCGATCAATATCAGAAATACCAACCGCCCTGAGGACGCTGGTACAATGATCGTGTCCGATGACTACAATTTCAGCAAGGAGTCCATAAAGCATACTATCACAGGTATTGCCGGCAAGAAGGGCTTCAGCACTATCAATATCGAAAAGGCTATGATGAACAATGAGACAGGCTTCGGTATGAAGGTGCTTCAGGTGCTCTACAATAACGGCCTTTCCTTCGAGCATATGCCTTCCGGCATAGATACAATGAGCATTACGGTAAGCTCCGATAAGCTGGAGCCTGTACGTGACAAGGTGCTGTCTGAGCTCCGCAAGGCCGTTTCTCCGGATCACATTGAGATCGAGGACGGTATCGCTCTTCTGGCTGTTGTGGGACGCAGAATGAAGAATACAAGAGGTACTGTTGCACGTATCTTCGCTTCAATGGCTCATGCAAGAATAAATGTCAAGATGATCGATCAGGGTTCAAGTGAGCTCAACGTTATCATCGGCGTCAGCGAAAATGACCTTCCTGAGGCCATAAGACGTATCTATGATATGTTTATAAATTCTGAAAAGTAATGCTTGTCCCTGCACTAAGGGGAGTACTTATATAGAAGTTATACGTTAGATGTTGAGGGAAACCCTTTTGAAAAAGGGTTCCTCTGACAGAGGCGGTCCCCTCTGTCACTGCGTGACATCTCCCCGCACTGCGGGGAGTCACCCTCAAACTCCCTTCCTAAAACTTTCAGTTTTAAAT
>JAAYBK010000193.1 GCA_012718885.1 Ruminococcus sp.
AGATAACTGTCATCAACGTCGGCGGTCAGCCCTCTACTGACCTGGCAAAGGAAATGTTCCTCCGTCTTCCCAAAGAACGGATAGAGTTCATAGACGGATACCGCAGCGAAAGCGTGGAGGCTGCTATCGAGGCCGCCGAGCTGGACTATATGACGATCCCACAGCCAAAGGAGCTGGATGACCTTGCAAGGAAAAAAGACAGGAATCCCCTGGAAAATATCCTCCTTCAGGAAAAGCGCCGGATGAGCCTTGTGAAGAGTGCTATTATCTGCGCTACCGTTATAGTTGACGGCGTTTACGGAACAGGCTTCCACGACCAGCTTGACAAGAATATCGCCGGCATCTTTGCCATAGGCACCAGCGCTTACCGCATCGCTGTAGATGTCCCCAGCGGCGGAAACAGCTTTACCGGAACAGTGGCCTTCGGCGCATTTGAGGCCGATGAGACTGTCACTTTCGGATTTATGAAAACCGGCATGACGCAGTACCCTATGAGGAAATACTGCGGAAAAATGATCGTAGCTGATATAGGCATACCTGCTGGAGCCCTTGATGTACTGGACAACGACAGGAAGTATTACCGTATCGAAAGGAATCACCTCGCAAGCTTCCCTCCAAAGAGAGAACGTGACGCATACAAGGGCACCTTCGGAAATGTGCTCATTATCGCCGGAAGCTCCTCAATGCGTGGAGCAGCCGCCCTTGCTGCACTCGGTGCTTTCCGCAGCGGCGCAGGCCTTGTGAAGGTAGCCTCTGTTGAAAAATGCATTGATACCGTATCTGTACTCGTACCGGAAGCAACTTACCTTGAAATGGACTGCGACGACTACGGCTTCATGCTCTTCGACAGCAGCAAGGATGCTCTCAAAAAGGCTATGGACAGCGCCACAGCTATAGTTATAGGCTGCGGCATGGGAGTTACTCCGGACACAATGGAGATAACACGTTTCGTCCTTTCAAATGCAAAATGTCCGGTAGTAGTTGACGCAGATGGAATAAATTGCATTGCATCGGACATAGATATTTTACTGGGAAAGAGATCGGACGTGGTCATAACTCCCCATGTAGGCGAAATGGCAAGGCTGCTCAGCTGTGAGAATTCCATGATAAGGAACAACCGTATCGTTGTTGCTGAGAAATATGCTGAGAAGTACGGCATAACCGTCGTACTGAAAGGCGCCGGCACTCTTATCGCAAACAGCAGGATGACTGCCTCCAACCATACCGGAAATGCAGGCATGGCTGTAGGCGGCTGCGGAGATATCCTCGCCGGAATAATCGGCTCTATTATCGCCCAGGGCTCTGCTGTATATGACAGCGCCTGTGCAGGAGTTTACCTCCACGGACTCGCCGGTGATGCTGCCGCCAACAAGTACGGCATGGAAGCTATGCTCCCGAGGGATATCCTCGACTGCCTGTCCGATTCATTCAGACTTCTTAAGGAAAAACACGGAAAAAAGCCATAAACAGCGGCCAAAGCTATGGACAGTATCAGCTGCCCGGAGGATGTTGAAAGTCAAAAAAATATGATAGGAGAGATATCATGAAAAGACTTTTTACATTTGTATCGGTCATTCTTGCTGCGATATGCCTGGCTTCGTGCTCAGTACCGCTGAAAAAGACCGCTTCACGCAAAAACGGGCTCGACTGCTCGTTCACAGCCAATGCAAATATCACTCTTGATAAATTGCAGGCCGAGGGAACTGTCAGCCGCCACGGTGCAGGCATATGGGATGTGG
>JAAYBK010000194.1 GCA_012718885.1 Ruminococcus sp.
AATATCGCTTCGTATAAAAAGTCATCCAGCAGGCCGTACTCATTCACGGCTAACGGCCTTATACTATACCTCATTATCCACCGCCAGGAATTGTCTTGCCTCGGAAATAAATGCGATATCTCTTTCGTTCAGACGCACGTTCGCCCTGCTCTTTGAACCGTCGGGCAGCTCCACTATCACCTCAACCACCGTACCGGGAGTTACCCTGCTGGACATTATTTTAAGGTATTGTATGAGCTTCGGGTGATCCTTCCTGAACACGCCGAACATATTCTTCAGCTTTAATATCGATGCCGGATTAAACATTATAATACATCCTCTCTATTTTATATCTCGTTTCAGTATGAGCTGAGCACAGATACCTGTAAAGGCTCCTGCGATGCAGCCCGCAACTATAAGCACCGGATAATACACTGTCACCGCAAATGATCTCAGTGCAATAACCGCTACTGCCATCTGTCCCGTATTATGGAGCATTGCACCTATTATACTGCAAAGCCAGATGTACTTCACAGGTATTATCTTCCTCAGCAGCAGCATTCCTCCGAGGCAGCACATCGCTCCGGCGAAGCTGTATATCAGCGCCGAAAAATTTGTACTGAAGATCGCTCCCATTATTACCCTTGTCAGCACCATGAGGAATACCTCCCTGCCGCTGAACCGGTACACCGCATACACCGTAATTATATTCGCAAGCCCCAGCTTTACTCCCGGAACAGGTATTATATCCGGAAAGCGAAGCTCAACTATGAATATTATCAGAGCCGCCGCTGTAAGCATTGACAGCTCCGCAAGCCTCCTTGTCTTCATCCTGCCACCTCACTCAGCAAAGCGTATCATAAGCTTGTGGGGCAGGCACACTATCGGCACATATTCCGAACGGAGCTCCCCTGTCTTCACACAGGTATGATCCGGACAGTCTGCGTCGGTGATGCTTATTCGGCCGTCCTTTATGGTCACTTCGTTCCAGCCCCTTTCGTCTTCGATACGGAATGTCCTGTCCTTCTCGGAGTTGAGGTCAAGCTTCTCGATGACCCGGCCGTCCCGGACTATCTCCACATAAAGCGGCTCGTCCTTCCCCTTATCCGGCTCAGAACCAGGGCCGAATAATACGAACGTAGCTGCTGCTGCGCCAATGAATATAACTGCCACAACAACGATAATTATCTTCACCCTATCAGGCAACAGGTATCACCTCCGCAGGCATTGAGCTGATATTGCTGAAAACGTCAGCTATGCCCTCTGTATAGTAAATCCTCTGATCGTCAGTGACGATCACCATATCGAAGTCCTGTCTGCTGCGCCAATAGTCACAGGCAGCAGGATATCCCATTACAAAAAGCGCAGTGGACAGAGCATCATATTCGATACCGCTGTCGCCTATAACAGTCACAGAGACTGCTCCGTTATCCGCAGGGCAGCCGTCATCTCCGTCAATGATATGCCAGTAATTCTTTCCGTCCTCGCCAGTGAAGTACCGCTCGTAGTTGCCGGAGGTTATGACTGCCTTCTCCCCTACCTCAACTAAACACATATCAGTATCCGGTGAAAAAGGATCACGGACTGCCACCTTCCACAGGGAGCCGTCGGGCTTCGTGCCCAGAGCCTGAACATTTCCGCCAAGGCTGACTATGGCCGAATCCACGCCGCTCTCACGCATTATCTCTATCACCTCGTCACTGGTATAACCCTTGGCAAGAGCACCGGTATCTATCTGATACCCCTCCGGCAGACTGACAGTGCTGCCCTCAACGGAAAGGCCGTGATAATCGGTATTTTTCAGCAGCTCCGAAAGCTCATCTTTGGTGGGTATGCGGTACTCTCCGGTGGTGAAGCCCCAGGCTGAGACCACAGGATACAGGCATATATTCAGCGCCCCCTCCGTATCCTCGGATACCTCCGCGGCCTTCCTGAGTATAATAGCAGTGTCCTCGCTGACCTGTACGCTGTTTCCTCCGGCATGATCTATCCGCCATATATCGCTGTTTTCATTGGTGACAGACAGCTCTCCCTCAAGCACGCTGATACGTTCCTCAGCCTTGTCCAATGCCTCGCCGGCATTACTGCCGTAGGCCTTCAGCGACATGAATGTATCCATAGCAAATATGTCCCTGCCTGAAGGAGCGCTGTCTGTGTCTGAGCTTTCTCCCCCGCCTCCGCAGGATGAGAGAAGCATCAACATCGCAGCACCGCAGATAGCAGTCCTTATCGATCTTTTCCTGAACATTTTATTCTCCCGATAGATTGATGTACTAACTAATTATACCATATAAGCGAAGCGTTATAGTATAATTCGCCCGATATGCAGGGAGCAGATCTCTGATCTGCGTATCTGCAAGGGCATTCTGATAATGTATAATGAATGCACCGCATTCATTATACCATAAAAAAGGTTTTGCCGCAACAGACGATATGATATGTATTTCGCCGGACAAGCCTTGACAAAGCGATACATGGCTTCCGTCCAGACTCGCCTTATCTGCTGCCTGCGACTCATAGTTAGATTTATCTAACCTTTATTCATTCAAAAGCTCCGGCAGTTGTTTCCTTCCGGAGCTTTGTAATACTATTACTTCTTGAGGAGTGACTTTCCTGTCATTTCCTCAGGCTGCGGTACACCCATGATATCCAGCATTGTTGGTGCAAGATCAGCAAGCACGCCGCCTTCCATAAGCTCGCCCTCAACTCCTACAGCGATAAGCGGTACAGGATTTGTGGTATGAGCAGTAAACGGGCTGCCGTCCGGTTCCATCATCTTGTCAGCATTACCGTGGTCAGCAGTGATGAGAGCTGCGCCGCCCTTTGCAAGGATAGCATCAACCATGCGGCCTACGCACTCGTCTGTAG
>JAAYBK010000195.1 GCA_012718885.1 Ruminococcus sp.
AAGCATCTCCGCCATATTTGCTTACAAGAGGAGCGCAGGCAAGAACGAAGCAGCCGTTGTAGTCAAGTGCAGGCTCTGTACAGCTATAGGAATTCTGATGATCCTCATATCCGCCGCTGCTGTCAGGGCCGCCGAGAAGTGCTCCGTAGAGAATGTACTTTGCTGAGGTATTGTCAGCAGGGTTTCCGTTTCCGGGGTTTGAAGCTCTGTGGTGATAGTGAGTAGGATAGCTGTCGCCGTAGCCTACAAAGTAGCTCTTATACTGAGTGGAGGAATTGAGGATGCAGTCCATCTGATGTTTTGCAGCAGCCTCAAGGTTTGAATCGCCGGTTCTCCATGCAATGCCCTGAAGAGCGCAGTTATATCTTGCTGAGCCCCAGCCCCAGTTAGCAGCATATTCGCTTGTTGAGAATTTAGAACCGCCTGTGCCCTCGACCTCAATCTTAGCCTCATGTGTATACTTATCTCCGTCGTAGCCAAGCTCTCCGAGAAGGGCAGCATAGCCGCTGTATACCTTGTTCCAGCAGTAGAGCCAGCCGTCATATTCGCCGGTACTGTATGCCTTATCGCCGGTCAGAGTTGCCGGAGGAGTGTAGCTGGCTGGGAGCGTTCCGCCGTTCTCAGCAACATCGCACCAGAGCTTGGCCCAGACGATATCATCCTTAAGTGAACCGTCTCCGCTGTACATACCGCCTCTGCCCTTAGCCTTGTATGATGGGTACTTGTCAGCAAAGGCTGCAAGAGCCTTGCCGTATTTCAGACACTCTGCCGCATATGCCGGATCACTGTCCTTGAAGGCAAGTGAGCTTGAAGCAAGAGCGGCTGCCATTTGTCCGGCTGAATCAGCGATAGGATTTGAAGGGCTTGCCCAGAACACAGTTCTGTTCATGGTCTGTGTCTCAGGTGCAGTCCATATGCTGTGATCCTCGCCCTCAGAGGCTATCTGGTCAACATATGCGATTACGTTACCGCTGTCGTCGAGGAAGGTAGTCTTCATGAAGTAATCGCAGGCGTTTCTGAGGATATATTTCAGGTGGCCTGTACACTCAGCTTTCTCGAAGGCATCCGGATAGGAGAAGTATGACCATGCGACAGAGGTAATGGCAAAGCCTATTGTCATTGAGAATTTGATATGGTCGCCGGCATCATGATATCCGCCGGATGCGTCTATAATGGATGAACCGCCGTTAGCTGCTTTTACAGCAGCTTTTTCGCTGGAGGAAAGTCCCTCTGCTTTATCGAGATCTGCCTGACCGTCATAGGTGTGGCAGTTCTCACGCCATGTAAGAGGGCCTCCTGTAATATTTTCTCCGCAGGCATTTGCGTCGAAGAAATAAAGTGACAGAGCCAGCGCTTCAGCATAGTTAGGATCCCCGGCAGCATTTGCAGCAGGGGCAGCTGTTGTTACAGGAATAGCTGATGCAACTATAGCTGTGCTCAGAAGGCCTGTGAGAGTTTTTTTGAATCTGGATCGTAGTGACATGATCATACTCCTTTCGTTATTGCAAGGTCATTTTGAAGATTGTAGCAGTCTCTGCACTAACTGCACACAAATCCTCATTTTATAAGTATATTATATCATATAGACTCAACAAAATGTTACAAAATTGTGTACAAACGCCAAAAGCAAAGTATTTTCAGTAATCAATGCAAAAAACGGTATTATGTATTGTGGATAATACCGAAAAAATTTTTTTATTTAAGCTGCGACGCTTTACTTTTCTGCGCCGTATGTGTATAATGAAAGTCGAAATGTACATGAGGCTTACGAAAGGAGGGCTGATGATTGACTGACGGAGAAATAAAGATGCTTATCCGCACTTCGCCGGATGAGGGGTATCGGGCGTTATTCGATGAGTATTGGCAATATACATATACTATCATCTGTCAGATGCTCAGAGGCTGCGGAAGACTCAGGGCTGCCGAGGAATGTACCTCGGATGTGCTCAGCGATGTAATGCTGAACTATGACACAGCTTATGAGGGCTCGTTGAAAGCTTATATAGGGACAACGGCTCGTCGCCGGGCAATAGATATATGCCGCTCATCTAAAAAAAGGGACAGCATTACTTCTTCGCTTGACTGTGAGGATGCACCTGAGATCTCTTCCAGCGAGGATATTGCATACGATGCCGAGCGCTCCGAGCTTACAAGGCTGCTGATAGAGCAGATAAATGCCCTCGGAGAACCGGATTCGGTGATCATAATTCAGAAGTATTTCTTTGAAAGAAATTCAATAGAGATCGGACGGCTTATAGGAATGAATCCCATAACCGTTAGGAACAGGCTTAGCAGGGCGCTGAAACGCCTGAAGCCTGTTCTTGAAAAACTTGATATCACTCTTTAAAGGAGGTAGGCTTAATGAAAAATAATATAAAGGAGCTTTTGCAGACAAACGATGGCGCAGAGCATATTGCCGGCAGTTTTCCGGCAGCAGATGATCGTACCGGCGAAAAGATATACAAGAGCACCATGAAAAAGCTCAATATGAAGCGCAGCGGCGAAGGTGATACGGAGGTATATAACGTTACCCGTGCCAAAAATATACATTGGAGCAGGAATATCAGCATTGCCGCTGCCGCAGTTCTTACAGTAGGACTTGCTGCCGGAGGAGCGCTGTTCTCAATGAACAAAAAGACAGTACATGATACAGATGAAAAACCCGTTATAGTTGAGGAGAATTCCAAGCCGTTCATAGAAAACGGCAAGGAGCTGGCAACGTCAACTACTGCTGTAGATGATGCCGCAGCTTCAACCACATATACAACTGTACAGTCCGGGAAAACTGTTACAACAGCTGTATATGTCACAACATCTCCTGCTGTCACACCTGTTGGAGAAATGATAATTGTAACTACTGCTGCAAGCTCACCTGCCATGATAAATAGTGAAAATACAACAACCGCAAAGAAAATTCATACAGCAGCAACGACAACTACTTCAGCTTCATCAAATCACTCAACTGTCAGTGAATCTTCTGAAACATCTGACATGCGACTTCTTTACCTCCGCAGGAACGACACCTCTGCTGTTCCTCTTGTAAAAGACAACGAGGTTCTCGACAATGATCTCAGTTTCTTCCAGACAGTGAACCT
>JAAYBK010000196.1 GCA_012718885.1 Ruminococcus sp.
TGACTGATCGAATTTCCAAGGTCAGAAGTGAACTGGACGATTCAAACGACGTTACCATCCTCCTTTCCTTCTCAGGCATAATAGAAGATAAGCGTGCTCTTGATAACGGGTTCAGGGAGATACTCCGGGAGCTCAACCGTGAGAACGGAAACGAGCGAAACACACGCAAGCTTTTTGTCTTACTGACTGATTCCCCTGGCGCTTTTCCAGAGGATTTTCCAGTGTATTATATTACCTGCGAATCGATCCTTGATACAAAGAATATCGAGGTTATCCAGCGTTTAGCTGGGATGTTCGATTATTCACTTATCAAGTTCGCTATGCGTAACCCCGACACAATACAGCAGCTTGTCTGCAAAGGGATCAAGTCGGCTCGTAATATTGTATCGAAGCTCACAAATATTGAGATTACAGATACATTGGCGATGATACTGGCAACCGCTCATATTATGATGAGACTTGGGATTGTTACAGAATCGGATTTCAAAGCTATAATCAGATGGTTCAGAACAGAGGCAACATCAAGATCAACGATGAGCGACACAATCTTTCAGGAGTTTAAGTCGATAGTCAGTGAGGCGATCCTTAGCGGAGAACTTAAGATAGCTAAGCAGATAGGCCCACCTTATTATTCAGACAACGGCAATACGGCTTTTATAGCCGAAGGCGATAAGTCTATCAACATGAATGAAGATGCAGTAAAAAAAATCATCACCCCGAAAACCTCTACAAGTAGTGTTGTAAAAATGAATAAATACTTAAATGAAAAAGGAATGCTCAAGGGTAAGCATTCTAACAAGAGAAAACTCAAAGTTGCATATGAAGCTGGAATTATTGAGGATACCGAAGTGTTCTCATACTCAAGAGCAGTGTTGAACGCAGACGCAAAGGCGTTTGTTGATGACATTATCGACAACGAGTATTGGTTCAACGTAGGCGATTATCCCGCAGGATTTGTACCTGTTCTTTATAATAAGGACGGCACAAGGGCAGCTGGATATGTCTTCAAAACAGATCAGGACGACAACCCCCACGCAGGATACTTCGGCTACACACGTTCCGGAAAGACCTTCGCCATGACCAACAGGTCGATTCAGAAAGTTGTAGTAGAAGGTGCAGACGCTGTGATAATATTTGACCAGACAGGCGGCTTCTCTACAGCAGAGGTCGATAAGCACATCGGCAAAGAACTGAGAGAACAATACTTCTCATTCTGGAACGTCTATGAAGACGGTGTTCCTGTAAATCTTCTTGATCTTCGTGGCTGCTTGAGCTACAAGGAAAAGAAAGAACGCCTGACAAGAATATATGCTATGATGTCAAGGTCTCTCGGCAGCTATCAGGAGCAGATTCTTAAGTATGCAGTAAAGGACTTGCTTTACGATATGAAGAATAATCCAGATATAACTATACTTGATATCAAAGATTATATCGTTCAGTATAATGAAGACGGAGAAATAGTCTTAGACGAGGCTCATAAAAAGCTCCGCCTTAAACTCATGGCAGTCCTTGACGAGCTTGAGGATATACCCCAGAGCAAAAACAACTGGGGAGAATTCCTGAAGGAACAGGACAAGCCAATAGTTGTTATATCAACGGGCGCTGACAATGTTGGTAAGAGTTCAGAAATCATCGACATGATGCTCGAAAATCTCTACTCTTACAAGCAGTGCTATCCTAATTCAAGTTATACTGTTGTGATTGACGAGGTACAGGACCTTTATCTCCACGAA
>JAAYBK010000020.1 GCA_012718885.1 Ruminococcus sp.
AGGATGAGGTTCGTCGCATCAGAGTTACCGATCAGGTCAAGGATTATATCGTAAGACTTGTTACAGTAACAAGAGGTGACCGCAATACCGTTCTCGGAATCAGTCCGAGAGGAAGCATCGCTTTATATAAGGCAGCTAAGGCTTTTGCTTATATATATGGAAGAGAGTATGCAACACCTGATGATGTAAAGAATGTTGCAGTAGCAGTTCTTTCACACAGGATAATTCTTTCGCCTCAAGGCAAAACAGCCTTTGGTACAAATGAGAAATACGTGGAATATCTTCTTGCGTCAAACGATGTTCCATCGATGAGCGGACGATGATAAGGAAGCTCGGAGGATATTTGAGCGTAGCAGCCATTGCTTATCTTGTATATATATTTGCGTTCTACATAGAAGGTCAGATGGGTGTTGTACTCATAACCTTTCTTATCGTAGCGCCGCTTATATCGGTAGTTGTGGCTGTTGCTGCTAAAAGCAGGATCTCAGTGACATTGGATAGCGATGCCTTTGTTAAAAAAGGCAGTGAGCTTGAAGTCACTGTCAAGGTTGAAAAGAGCGGTATATTTCCGTTAGCTATAGCCGAGATAACACCTGCTGCATCAGAGGTGTTTGATGAACACAAAAAGAATTATCACCTATCATTGTTTTTAGAACAGAGCAGGACGTTCACTTATCGGATACCTGCAATGATAGGAGGCAATGGTGAGATATCAGTCGGAAAGGTGTATAGCTGCGGTTTTCTCGGTTTTCTCAGATTGCGAGAAAAAAAGGCGTCAGTCGATCCGGTGTCCGTAGGAGTTATCCCGGATATCCCGGACATCAAAGCATCTTCCCCACTTTTTCGTAATCTTGCAAATGTGGTAATGACAAGTGATGAAGAAGAGGATGAGAACAGTGCTATGTTATATTCGGTGAATTCAGCTCCCGGATACGAGCATAGGGAGTATGTTCAGGGCGACCCTTTGAAAAGAGTTAACTGGAAGCTTTCAACCAAAAAAGATAAGCTTATGGTTAGACTGGATGAAGCAGTTTCATCTGTACAGCCAATGATAATACTTGACTTGTACAGAGCTTCAAACGAGGATCCTCATAATGCTGTTATCAAGGAGGAAAAGCTTATCAGATCTGTATTCGCTCTTCTGAAGGCACTTGTCAAGCAGGGAATATCCTGCAATTTTGCTTATTGCGGTGGAGGTAACAAGATCGTAATTGAGAGTGTTGAGAATCCGGATTATGTTGACAATCTTCTGCTTAAGGTTCTGTCTGTGAAGGTAGTACCCGGATACAGGATTGATCTGAACAGCATAAACGCAAATGTTTGCGCCTGTGTTATCGCAACAACAGATGCCGGAGGCACTTTCTCTTCAATGACGGGAAGATTCTCTGCAAATGGTAATTTCAACATCCTGCTTCCATATGTGAAAGATACTTACAGCGGAGACGCAGAGTTGTGGTATCTTGATGAAAATAATGATTTTAAACAGGTATAAGGTATGCATGAAACAGAAAATAATGTATCTGGCTTCAAGAAATATGTGTTAAAATATCTGTTAGATCCTGTATTGATATATACTGTAGTGATAATGATGTCAATAATGTATCATTATCGTGATAAACTGATAGTCTTTTACGGCGCACTTACTTTTATTGCAGGAGCTCTGCTGTTCAGACTGTTCGACTACATGAACAAGCATAAGCTTTTGGGCGGAATAGCGTATTGCTTTATTGGTGTGCTCTTTTATATAGCTGCAAATATATGCATGGAAAAAGGGCAGCAGAACTATCACCTGCCTTTTGCAGTATGGTTCTTTACCCCTCAGGTAGCTGTAGAATACAATAAATGGTATACTATGGCTGTTTACCTGCTGTTTATGATATTCATGAGCTCAGTTATATATTATTTTACAAGGATTCGTTACAGGATATTTATGAGCTTTCTGGTATTCATTATCCCGTTTGCCATATACGGTAAGGAAAATGAGACTATGCCCATATTGTTCATCATTCTATTATCTATGATGTACATATTGCTTATGGTTTATTTCCGTCAGCTAAGGGACGATGAAAACACTGTTCTTGTTGTGAGAAATGAAACATGGCGCACTGTAGGCGTATATACAATGGTTTTTGCTGTTATTGCGTCACTTGTGCCGAAGCCGACTGTTGATACAGACCGTTCATTGCTGGAATCAATGATCTCAGCTGAGCGCTTTACCGACAGACTTGTTTCAATGCTCAGCGTCTTCAGAGACACGAGCAACGGCGGACAATACAGAGATGTAGACAATAACACTCCTCTTTACTATGTAAAAGCTGAAGACGGAGTACATATGAAAACAGCAACATTCACATCGTATACATATGAAGGAGATGTATGGCGTTCTTC
>JAAYBK010000197.1 GCA_012718885.1 Ruminococcus sp.
CCGTTATCAGCTGCGCCGCCGTTGCCGCTGTTGTCTGTCCAGTCGGTATTTGCCGCCGGAGCAGACCAGTGTCCGTCGCAGTAAGGAGCGTTTGTTGACTTCCAGTATCCGTTCATTCCGCTTCTCGGACAGCCCTGGCTTGCGATCTTACCGGATGTGGTACACCATGGGCTTTCGATGACTGTCTTTACAGGATCGAAGTCATAGCCAGTATCGGGATAAGCTTCCTGAGCATAATCGCCGATGATCGTCTTCCATACATCGCAGGCATGGAAGCTTGTAGGAAGTGTCTGGTTGTCTCTGTAGCCCTGGAAACCTACCGTAACGCCGCTTGCGAAGTCACGGGTGAGGCCAACGAAGGCGGAGTCCCACCAGTTCTCGGTAGTACCTGTCTTACCAGCAACTACCTTGTTCGGGAGCTTAGCGCTCATACCTGTACCATTATCGATAACGTTCTTGAGGAGACGGTTCATTACCCATGCAGTTTCGTCTGAAACGGCCTGTCTCGGGTTGCCGTTATTCTCATAGATTACATTATGATTAGCGTCCTCGATCTTTGTGATGATATGAGCCTCGTTGTAGATACCCTCGTTTCCGTATGGAATGTATGCGTTTACGAGATTTTCGAGGGTAAGACCTTCTGTAAGTGATCCTACTGACAGAGGAGCAAGTGCCACATCGTTAGGTATCACAGGAGGTGGTATAAGATCCATTCCAAGCTTCTCTGTACAGAATTTGAATACTGCCTCAGGAGTGAGCTCCTTACAGAGCTGAGCGGGAACGGTGTTGTATGATCTCTGGAGGAAGTAGTAAATGAAGTTGGTAGTTCCTGAAATGGAGATGTCGGAGCCTGTAGAATAGTTGGTCGGCCAGGGCCTTCCCTTTTCGTCATTGTCCACTGCCTTATCCTGGTAAACTGAGCCCCAGTGGATGTGGTCAGTCTCAAGGGCAAGTCCGTATGTGGAAACAGGCTTGATAGTAGATCCGATCGAACGCTTGTCGGTAACAGCGTAGTTTGTGATGAGGGATTCCTTCTTTTCGCCCCAGTTACCAACAGTGGCCATTACTGAGCCGTCATATCCCAGTGCAACAAAGGCAACATGAGGGATACTCTCACGGTCGGTTATCTCGCCGTCACCGTCAATATCCACCCATTGACGCAGGTTGTCAGTATTTATAAGGTTGTTCGGATCCTTGAACTTCTCCTCGACGTAGCTCTGCATTTTGTCATCGATCTTGGAGTAGATCTTATAGCCGCCCTTGTTTATGCGCTCAATAGCCTCATCGCGGTCTTCCAGATCGTATTCCTTCATCATAAAGTCGGCTGCCTCGAAGTAGATAGCGTCCAGTGCCCAGGAGTAAGCCTTCTGCTCTTTTTCAAGCTTCTCGGCAAAGTCCTCGGGGTGGAGCTTCTTGTACTCATCGGAATCCGTGAACATTACAGGGGTATTCAGGTATTCCTGATACTCGTCATAGCTGATCGCACCATTGTCGTAGAGCTTATAGAGAACGTACTTCTGACGGTTCCTGTTGTTGGCTCTTCCGTCAACGATAAGTGGCTTTCTGAGATCGTCATCCTCGTGGTAGTACTGGAAAGGACCATATTCCTCAGGGCTCTTCGGGATAGCTGCCAGAACGGCTGCCTCGGGAACGGTCAGATCCTCAACGGACTTTCCGAAATACTGGATAGAGGCAATCTCGATACCGTTTCTTGCACCGCCGAAGCTGATGTAGTTCAGGTACTCTTCAAGGATCTCGTCCTTGGTATAGGTCTTCTCCAGCTGCATGGCGCTGAATATCTCACGTATCTTACGCTGAGGGGAGTGCTCATCGTCGCCGGTTAGGTTCTTGATGAGCTGCTGTGTGATAGTAGAACCACCCTGCTCGGTATCGTAGATATGCATGAACATATTCAGGAATGCTGAGAAGGTACGCTTGTAGTCAACACCGTCATGGGTATAGAAACGCTCGTCCTCGGTGTACACGAATGCATCTCTTACGTGCTGAGGTATCTTGTCGATAGATACCGGGATACGCTGGACGGTGGACTTTACCGTGTGGAGCTGCACTATAGTTTCCTTGCCCTCACTATCGGTCTTGATGCCGTAGATGAAGGTATCGTTTCCGGATTCAAGCTCCTGGAAAGTGATAGCGGTACTCTCGTCCATGAAGTCGAGGACATATACGGTCAGCGCCGTTGCAACGATAGTTCCGGTGATCACCATGACCAGGAAAAGCGACAGCAGAGTCGTTGCGATAACAGCCATTAGCTTTTTGAAGATAGTGAAAGCAAGGCTGTGTTTTTTCTTCTTTTTCTTCTTCGGAGGCGGCATAAAACCTCTTTCAGGCGGGGGAGGAAAAGCTCCCTCCTGAGGCGGCGGAGTCATTTCTGATCCGTCGGCCGGAAATTCCGGAGAAGTAATGATCTCATCGTTCATTTTGTCATTCAGACTGTCCCGGGCTTCTGTACGGGACATCTCCTTTCACATAATTATACATTATATATTATAGCACATTTCCTGCCGGATGTTAAGGGCTTTTTTTAAAAAACGTCATTTTGTATAATATAGAAAAATCCGGTAACAATAAATACAGTTATTTCGGCAAAGGAGGCAGAAAATGAGGAAGATCATAGATAAGAGGGTATATTTTACGATAGTCTCAGCGATGACGGTATCCGGGTTCATAGCCATATGTACGATGGGGCAGGGAGTGAAGAAATACAGGGCAGAAATGAAGCTTGCGGCGGCAGCGACGGAGCAGGCTGAGCCTTTGTATACGGTAAAGGAATATAACGGACGGGCAGGGATATTCTGTCGTGGGAACAGTGAGCCGTTCAGGTATGCGGAGATAAATATGTTTTTGCTGCCGGACAGTGACCGGGAGCAGCTTCGGGAGGGGATAAGTTTTGAAGATGAGGAGGAGCTGAGGGAGTATCTGGAGGATATGGAGACATAAATAATAAAAATGCCGAAGGCGGCAAAAAAGGGATTCCAAAGGAATAACATCCCTCTGGGCTTCCGTTTTTTGCCGCCTCCGGCGTTTTTTATATTATTCCGCTGAATTCCTGATACAGCTTCTTCGCATATCCGTCCGTCATTCCGCATATGTAGTCCGTCACCAGCAGCAACCGCAGGTAAAGCTTTTCAGTTTCACTCCTGCCCTTTGCTCCCTCTGCATAGGCCTTCCGGTAATTTTCCGATACCAGCGACATTATTCTTTCGTCTACCGATACCTTGCCGCCGGCTTCCGGATCATAGTTCACTGCCGCCTTCACCAGCTTATCCATAAGGAATCCCAGTATCGTCTCTGCGGATATTTCCAGCTTATATATGTCCTTGGACCGGAATACGTGCTTTATCGCCAGTTCTCCAAGGACATCTGCTATGGTCTGTCCCTGAGTGCCGTAGAGGATATCATGGTGGTATTCTCCGTTCATTATCGCCTTGTAGTTGCTGGTGAATCCGTATCTTGCACTTCTCAGAAGCAGGCTCTGCACACGGGTTATCAGCCATTGCGATACCGCCTCATGGTCTGAGGAGGCCTTTTCGTGACGCCGTTCAAGGCTCTCTATAGCCTCAGTGTATTTCTCCTGCTCGCCGAAGTTCACGGCCTTGTGCTGTGAGGCTTTAAGCGCCTCAAGAATATCCCTGTAGGAGATTAGTCCCTTTTTCACCGCATCCTCGATATCCGCAGTCTTATATGCGATATCGTCAGCAGCTTCAAGTATATATGCCAGAGGATGACGGCAGTCCACAGCGCCGGTGGCTTTGGTTATGCGGCGGAAAATGTTCTCCTCCGCAGCGTAATATCCCATTTTCTTGTGGATGATGCTGTCGCTCTTCCTGATCTCGGTTGAGGAGACAGGGTACTTGATTATGGTATTGAGCAGGCCGAAGGTCAGGTTCATTCCGTTGCTGCCGATGAGATAGTGCAGCTTCGTCAGTATTCTCAGCGCCTGTGCGTTGCCCTCGAAGTTGTAGAGATCACCTTTCATCTGCTCTGTCAGCAGGTCTGTGACCGATTCGCCCTTGTAACTGTATTCGCCCAGCTTATTGCTGAACCAGTAGCGGATATAGTCCTCGCCGAAATGGCCGAAGGGAGGGTTGCCGATATCGTGTATCAGGCCGGAACATTCCAGCACAGTACATATCTTATCGGTCTTATCCGTATCCATTTCCGGATCAAGTCCGTTCTCCATGATGTGGATACATATCATCTGTCCCAGTGATCTTGCAAATGAGGCTACCTCCAGCGAATGAGTCAGTCTTGTGCGGACGAAATCACCTCTGTCAAGGGGGAAGACCTGAGTCTTGTCCTGTAGTCTCCGGAAGGATGCACTGCCGATTATCCTGTGGTAGTCCTTCTGGAATTCGTTCCTCGGATCCTGATTATTTGATGAGCCTGGTCTGTCTTGTGACATATAGGCTCTTTCCTCACACAGCAGTTTGTTCCAGCTGAGTTTCATAGCTTTACCTCCGTATCTATTGGTATGATCCGGTCTATCCGCACCTCCTCCGGTGTTACCGTACAGCCGGCGGCGATACACTCCACACCGCAGGCTATCGCCCTTCGAAGGGTGTCTCCGAATTCCCGGTGAGTTATGTCGTTAGGGCGGAAGAGCTTCATCTCCTCCATTTGAATGACGAAGAGTATGTATGCTCCGAGACCGTTTTCCCTGCATTGTATCAGCTCGTTCAGGTGCTTCACGCCACGCTCAGTAGGAGCATCGGGAAATGAGGCTATACCGCCGTTTTCAAGGGTAACTCCCTTCACTTCAAGGAAGGAGATGGTGCCCTCATGCTCTATGCAGAAGTCGAACCGTGAGCTGCCGTAGGTAACTTCCCGGCGGATAATACTTCCCTCCGGGAATATAGCCCCGGCTCTCAGCCATTCCTCCGTCACGGCATTTGGCAGCTGTGAGTCCATATTCACCAGCAGCGGCGGCATTCCTTCACGCTGCTTTTCGGCGGCGATAAGGTCGTAGGCTGTCCGCCGGGCAGGATTGTCCGATCTTTCCAGCCATACCCGGCAGCCCTTCACAAGCAGCTCCCGGCAGCGGCCGGTATTCTTTACGTGTACCGTTTCAGGCCTGCCATCTATCTCGACCTGAGCGATGAAGCGATTGGGACGGCTGAGGAATACTGCCGGTACTATATTTCTGTATCTCATTCTACATCCTTTTTCACATTGTCTGCAAGATCCTTGCGGACAAAAATAGCGGTGTAAAGTGTTACTGCCTTGTCCTTAAATACACGTTCGTTCTTTTTCAGGTAACAGAGAACATACTTATCAGTCAGTTCAAGAGCCCCGACTTCATCTTCTATTGATACCGCTGAGGTCAGTATTGCGTCAGGGCTTCCCATAGACTTCAGCCGTTTTATATCCTCATCGTATTCCTCGTCAGTAGTCACCACATGAGGGCAGTAGGAAAGGTCTCTGTATGCGTTCATAAAGATGTTATGGTCAAGAAAGGCGTTGGTATTTACAGAACCGTAAGTCAGCATTCTGGTAGTATAGATATTCCACCCTGCCAGTATCTTTTTATCCTCAAGATCGTTTTTCTTTATCCATTCAGCAGTCCTGCTGCCGGCATCATACATTTCCTTGCAGTCGGTGCTGAAGCAGTGAATGTTCCAGTATAAATTGATAATGACAGCCGAAGCAGTGCTCAGTCTTACTATGTATTTCATTATTTTCCGTAAATTATCGCTTTTTTCAAAAGGAGCAGTAAGCTCAGAGACAGAAAGCGGCTCTTTTTTCTGGGCTATCCATAGGAACATTACTGTGAATATCAGAAAAACTCCGAAATGGTGGGGCATAGAGTAAAGTGCCATGAGTACAGAAAGAAATGCGTATACGACAATAAATTCAAACAGGATCTTCCGTTTTTTGAATATCTTTATACGAACATACCATATTATGACGGAGAAAAGGTAAGAGATAATCAGCTCATAATGTGAAAGCTCGGCATTCTGGAGCTTGATTTTATCATTGATGAAGCTGGTGAGGATGGTTTCTGATGGGAGTGCTGACCAGCAGAGGAAAAGTGACACCAGGAAATAGATAATATGGCTGTCATTCATGCCGTATGCATTGCCCTGCGGCGATATCTCAAGAATTATGAGCATAGCCGCTGCAAGGAGCACTCCGTATGAGATGAGCAGCTTCTTTCCGGTATTTTTTATCAAGCCCGGAATGCTTTTCTCCTGGATGAGTCTGCGCATAAGGTCAGTGGCAGCAAGGCCGCCGCTGCCGCTGTATTGCCGGCAATGGCAGCTGGCGTCCGTCAAGTTTATTTCGTTATTTTTTCAAAGTCGGAGGCTCCGACTCCGCATATGGGACATTCATAGTCCTCCGGGAGCTCGTCTCCCTCATACTCATAGCCGCAGACAGTGCATCTCCAGATAGTCCTGCCCTCAGCAGTCTTTCCCACGGGCACAGTTTCTTCCTTTACGGGAGAGCCGTCTGTCACTCTCTCAAAATCAGAGGCAGGGTGCTTGCAGATGGGGCAGATGAAGTCCTCGGGAAGCTCATCGCCCACGTATTCATATCCGCAGATGACACAGCGCCATATGGTCTTCCCTTCGGGAGTTTTGCCTACCTCGGAGGGCTTTGGCTTGATGTCGCTGAGATAGTATTCATAGGTGGAGGATGGGGTGTCGCTGAGCACTTCCATATCAGTGATATCCGCAATGAACATGGTATGAGTACCCAGGTCTATGGCCTGACAGACCTTGGCGGACATGAAAGCGTTAGTGCCCTCGGTCACGTAATAAAGGTCATTGGCGGAGCGTGTGCAGCTTCCATAACCCTCGAATTTATCGGCATCTCTTCCGGACTGGAAGCCGAAGCGCTTGAACAGTGCGAAATCGGCGGCCTTGCTGATTACTGATACATTGAATTTAGCGGTGTTCTTTATCATTTCGTGAGTGAGATTGTCCTTGTTTACGGTAAGGCTGATACGGTTCGGAGTGGTTGTCACCTGTCCGACTGTATTGGTGATACAGCCGTTGTCAAAGCCGTCCTGACGGGCGGTCACCACAAATAGTCCGTAGCTGAGTTTGTACATTGCTTTCTTGTCCATAGAGATACCTCCTTATTTATGATTATATTTTTGTTATTGATCTTCGTTTATTTCTTCTTCTAAGTCTTCATCTTCAAATTCAACAAGATCAGGATACTTTTTTTCCATTATAGTTGTAATAGGATATATATTTGATCTTATTAGGCTAATATTCTCACACAAATCTCCGAACGAATAGATCAGCAGAGATAAGAAATATCCCCAAATCAGAGAAACTATAGCTCCAGATATAGAAATAAGCAAAATTATGAATGATGAGTTTTCAAAACACAACTTGATTCCAGCAATTAAAATGATAATTGAAATGAAAATATTTAACCACAAAATAATTTTAGCAGCAGATTTTAGTTTACTATCATGATTTTCAAAAACAGATTCAGTAAATACTTTTGTTGTATTCTCATTTTCGCTCATAAAAATACCTCTTTTCTATATTAAATTTAGATTTTCGAATTTTGATTCAGAGAGACTTAACGAGAGCTTTGAACACATCTCCTCGTTCCTCAAAATTCTTGAATATACCGTAGCTTGCAGCAGCAGGCGACAGCACACAGCTCTTTCCGGCCGGTGTTATCTCAGCGGCCAGCTTCACAGCGTCCTCAAGATGCGGAACGTAGTTTATCCTCGGTGTTTCGCCGCAGGCTTCAAGCAGCATATCGTACACTCTCTTTCCTGAAGCCTCCATGCAGATAACGTTCACAGCTGATGTTTTAAGGAAGTCCACCAGCGGTGTATAATCTATTCCTCTGTCCATGCCTCCGATGAGTATTGTTGCAGCCTCCGGAACGCTCTTGACTGCCTCTATGGCAGTGGCGCAGGCGGTGGAGATAGAGTCGTCGTACCACCTGATATCACGGACTGTTCCGGCATATTCAAGGCGGTGGGCGAGAGGATCAAAGGTGCAAAGAGCCCTGTCGAACTCCTCCGGCTCTACCAGGGATGACATGACGGTCATCTCATATGCAACAGCTATATTGTAGTGGTTGTGGACGCCAAGCAGCTTTATCTTGTCAGTGGGGATGACATATTTATTGTCCGCAGCGATGATGACTCCTCCTGATACGAACACATCCGCACTTGGATCGCTGTTGGAAACGGTATAGACATACCATGAGCGATACTCCTTCGGAGCGATTTCCGAGTTGATGAGGAGGGTATCCTCGCCCTTTTGGTGGAGATAGATATTCTTCTTTGCGTTATAGTAATTCTCCATAGTGCCGTAGTGGTCCAGGTGCTCCTCATAGAGGTTCAGGAAAACGGCCTTGGAGGGAGAAACGGTCATATATTCAAGCTGGTGGCAGGAAAGTTCGCAGACAACGATGGTCTCCTCGCCCATATCCTCGGCAATGTCAAATACCGGTATACCGATATTTCCTGCGATACGGCAGTCCTTTCCGGACTCCTTTAAGATATGGTATATTAGGGAGGTAACCGTACTTTTGCCCTTTGTACCGGTTATGCCGATTATCTGCTCACGGTAGACCGTGAAGAATATCTGGGTCTCGGATGTGATCTCGCATTTCAGGTGTGAGGGCGGCTGATTCAGCACTATTCCCGGGGACTTGAATACGATATCGAATTTGTTGAGACACTCCTGATAGCCCTCGCCGGTGATGAGATCAACGCTGTCCGGCAGCTTGTTTGCAGCTCTGTCTACGGCGTTCAGATCGGCGATAGCGATGCTTCTCGGGGAGCAGTATTTTTCAAGTATTCTGTATGTGGACTTGCCTTCACGGCCGAATCCGAGTATACAGACGGTCTTTCCGGCTGTATGGTCTCTCATGTATTCTGCAAATTTATTCAAAGCAAACGCTCCATTTCCTTAGTCAAAATTGTCCTGAACTCCTCCGGGAGCAGGTTCTCCTCGTTGAAGGAGCCGCAGCATTCACTGTTCAGCTCATCGATGTTATCCGGATGATACAGTCCTCTTGCACGGTATTCCTCGAAAAGGAGAGGCAGCTCTTCGCCCTGGGAGAGCATACGGCGGATAGCCAGTGTGACTGCGAGATTCACCTCGTCAATGCTTCCTACACACTCAAAGGGCTTGTGCTCGGATTGTCCGATAAGCTCGATGAAATACTCCTTCATATTGCTGTCGCCGAGCATATCACGGCCGAAAATGTCGCAGAGTTCCTCACGGCTGAGGAATGGCGACAGTATAAGGGCTACAAACAGGCATTTCGGACACTCTCCGCACCATATATCCGGGGAGACCTTGCTGCCCAGGTTGCAGCTCCTGAATACAGGCAGGTACTTCCTGTGCGACACGAACATCTTTGCGATCTGGAACTCTGCAAGAGGGCGCAGAAAGCTGAAATAGTATATCCCGGTGCGGAGGAATCTCTCTTCGTACTCATGGAAATCACGCTCAAACTCGAAGCTCTTTGAATACTGGTGATTGACCTCCTGGCCGGAGACAGTGCTCTCGTTGGCACTGGCCTCGTTGGAGAGGACGATGTATTTTAGTCCGTTGAGGTAAGCTGTTATCTCAGCGGAAAAAGCAACTATGGATGAAAAAGGCGTATGGCCGTTCAGGTATCCCTGCTGATTCAGCGGGATGAGGGAGCGGTCAAAGTTACGCTTAGCAGTGATGAGTGCGGTTTCCGGAAGACCTGCCGCAGTCACGGTGGCGCTTATGGAACAGCGCTTGTTTATGGCATAGCAGCGGCATTTCATGCCTGCCTGCGTCAGTGTTTCCAGCGTCAGTGCAGAGTCCTTTCCGCCGCCTATCGGCACAAGACATCCGCTGAGGCTGTGCTGCGAGGTTTTCGCCGGCAGGGAGAATTTTCCGGTGGAGACTATATCAACGAATGAATCCCTGTCAGTCTTTATGCCGTTGACGTAGAAGAACTCTCCAAGCCCAAGGAACCATAGCTTCTTCCACCACTGTATCTGCTCATCGCTGAGCTCTCCGCATTCCACACGTACCTCCGGCGAGCAGGTTGCCTTCCAGTAGCTGACAGCCTCTGCCATTCCCATTGAGAAGGCAAGGCGTTCAAATACCGGATCATCCTTTACGGACACGCCCTCCGGCTTCGGGAAACTCCATGAGGGAGCGAAATCCGCCAGCCCTTCGATAGAGAATGCAAAGGCTATATCAATGGTGCCTGTGGTCTCATTTATGCTGAATGACTTATAGGCGAATACGGGAAAATCGCCTCTGAACTGTGCAAATTTATCCATTATTTCCTCCGGAGATCAGGAATTGCCGCTGAGCTTCTTATAGTGCTCCTTAAGGAGCGCAAATGTCTGATCGGACAAGTCGTGCTCGATCTTACAGGCATCCTCGGCAGCGGTGTCCTTGTCAACGCCGAGATATTCAAAGAAGCTTGAGAGCACCTTATGTCTGTCATAGATATGCTCGGCGACCTCCCGGCCTTTTTCGGTGAGGGTGATGTGGTTGTCGCTGTCAACCTTTACCAGATCATCGTCCTTCATCTTTTTTAGTACGATAGATACAGTGGGACGGGAATAGCCCAGGTATGAGCAGATATCTATAGCATGAACATCGGGCTGCTTATGTGAAAGTATGAGAATAGTCTCAAGATAGTTTTCAACTGCTTCTGTAATAGCCATTATATGTTCTCCTTTACATTTTATGGTAGTATATGACATACATATTATATTATATCATATTTCGCTTCCGATTACAACACCTTTTTGTCTGCCGTTATTTATAATTGAGAATTTAGAGTGGAGAATGCAGAATTGATATATTGTGACAGTGATACCTGTTTGCTCAATAACATAAAAACGGCGGAGAAAACTCCGCCGCTGTTTTATTTTATTGCAAAATAGAGTATTACCAGTGCGCCCAGGACTATCCTGTACCAGCCGAACACCTTGAAGTCATGCTTCTTGATGTATCTCATGAGGAACTTGATAACGAAAAGTGATACTAAAAATGCAGTTATCATTCCTGCGGCAAGTACCGCAAGCTCTGTTCCGGAGAAATCCAGTCCGAACTTTGCCAGTTTCAGCAGACTTGCGCCGAACATTACCGGAACTGCAAGATAGAATGTGAATTCTGCCGCAACAGTTCTTGATATGCCTATTATCAGCGCTCCGACTATAGTCGCTCCGGAACGTGATGTGCCGGGGAAAACTGCGGCCAGGAGCTGAAACATACCGATTATGAATGCTGCCTTGTAGGTGAGCTGGCTTATCTCAGTTATCTTTGGCGAGCGGTCTTTGTTCCAGTTCTCAACGATTATGAAAGCAACGCCGAATACGATCAGCGCTATCGCAACTGTCCAGGGATTGTAGAAGTGCTCGTCTATCCAGTCGTCCAGCAGCAGTCCCACCACTGCGGCAGGTATGCAAGCTGCAAGCACCTTGAACCACATCTGGAAGATGTCCTTCTTTATGTATGCCCCGAAGCCCTTGTCAGAGAGGGGGGCGTGATTGTCTTTTTTGCCGAATGGCCAGAGCTTATGCCAGAAAATGACAACTACCGCCATTATTGCTCCAAGCTGTATCACAACGTCGAACATCTTCTTGAAGTCCTCCGACTGCTTCAGCTTCAGGAACTCGTCTACAAGTATAAGGTGACCGGTGCTGCTTATGGGCAGCCATTCTGTTATTCCCTCGACTATTCCGAGTATTATCGATTTTATTATCTCTATCATGGCTTTTTCCTTTCTTCCGTAGATAGTTGATATTATAGCACACTTTAATATGTATGTCAAATTTTATGGATTGAGAATTGAGAAAGAAGAGAGCCGTTTGCGGATAGGAGGACGGCGGATCGGTGTTTTGCGGCTTTACTGATTAAAGAAATAAAAATTTCCCCTTTTCTCTTGCAATTTCCTGAACGGTGTGTTATAATATTAACGATAGGGTCAAGACCCTGTAAATGAAATTCTCAGGAGGAATTTAGATTATGTTAACTTCAGCTACCGAAATGCTCCAGAAAGCAAGAGCAGGCAAATACGCAATTGGACACTTCAATATCAACAACCTTGAGTGGACAAAGGCTATCCTTCTCACAGCTCAGGAGCTCAACAGCCCTGTAATCCTCGGTGTATCCGAAGGCGCAGGCAAGTATATGACAGGCTTCGAGACAGTTGCAGCTATGGTTGCAGCAATGGACAAGTCTCTCGGAATCACAGTTCCTGTTGCTCTCCACCTGGACCACGGGTCATATGAGGGCTGCTACAAGTGCATCAAGGCTGGCTTCACATCCATCATGTTCGACGGTTCACACTTCCCGATTGAGGAGAATGTTGCAAAGACAACAGAGCTGGTAAACGTTGCTCATAGTCTTGGCCTTTCTATCGAGGCTGAGGTAGGTGCTATCGGCGGCGAAGAGGACGGAGTAATCGGTAAGGGCGAGTGCGCTGATCCTGACGAGTGCAAGATGATCGCAGATCTCGGCGTTGACTTCCTTGCTGCCGGTATCGGCAACATCCACGGTGTATATCCTGCAAACTGGGAGGGACTCAGCTTTGAGACTCTCGAGGCAATCAACAAGAAGGTTGGCGATATGCCTCTCGTACTCCACGGCGGTACAGGTATCCCTGACGATATGATCACAAAGGCTATCTCACTCGGCGTTGCAAAGATCAACGTAAATACAGAGTGTCAGCTTGTATTTGCAGAGGCTACAAGAAAGTACATCGAGGCTGGCAAGGATCAGCAGGGTAAGGGCTTCGACCCAAGAAAGCTTCTTGCTCCAGGATTTGAGGCTATCAAGGCTAAAACAAAGGAGAAGATGGAGCTCTTCGGAAGCGTTAACAAGGCTTGA